>NZ_JBQRUW010000054.1:0-116254 GCF_052663305.1 Streptomyces cyslabdanicus | reverse complement strand
AAGATCGTGGTGGCGGGCGGCTTCGGCGTGGGCAAGACCACGTTCGTCGGCGCCGTCTCAGAGATCAACCCGCTGCGCACGGAGGCCGTGATGACGTCCGCTTCGGCGGGCATCGACGACCTCACCCACACCGGGGACAAGACCACCACCACGGTGGCCATGGACTTCGGCCGCATCACACTCGACCAGGACCTGATCCTGTACCTGTTCGGCACCCCCGGACAGGACCGCTTCTGGTTCATGTGGGACGACCTCGTCCGCGGCGCCATCGGCGCCATCGTCCTCGTCGACACCCGCAGGCTCGCCGACTGCTTCCCCGCCGTCGACTACTTCGAGAACAGCGGACTGCCCTTCGTCATCGCCCTCAACGGCTTCGACGGCCAGCAGCCCTACACCCCCGACGAGGTCCGCGAAGCACTCCAGATCGGCCCCGACGCCCCCATCATCACCACCGACGCCCGACACCGCGCCGACGCCAAGTCCGCCCTCATCACCCTGGTGGAACACGCCCTCATGGCCCGGCTGAGGTAGCACTCGGGACGAACCAGCAGGCGGCCCTCCCGCAAGGGAAGGGCCGCCTGCTTTTCCCCCCGCGGGTGCGCACACGACGAAGAGGGCCCCTCCGATGGGAGGGGCCCTCTTCGTCGTGCGTCAGGCCGGCCTAGCCGTGCCAGCTGTGCGGGGCGCGGAAGCCGTTCTCGCGCTCCAGCCGGCGCCAGCCGGCCTTGGCCCGGCCGCGGTGGGCCGGGGTCGTGTCGGCGGGGCGGGCCGCGGCACGGGCCAGGAGGAGGGCCGTGATGGCGGCGACCTCCTCGGGCTCGGCGTGGCCCTTCTCGACGCGGATGTCAACGTTGTCCATGGGTGTCAGTCTCCGTGGCTGAGGGGTCCGCGGGATGACCGCGGGGCGTCCGCTGGGTTACTGCGGGGGGTTGCCGTGCTTGCGGGAGGGCAGGTCGGCGTGCTTCGAGTGCAGCATCGCCAGGGACTTCACCAGGACCTCGCGGGTGTCGGCGGGGTCGATGACGTCGTCGACCAGGCCGCGCTCGGCCGCGTAGTAGGGGTGCATCAGCTCGGCCTTGTACTCCTTGACCATCTTCTGCCGCATGGCCTCGGGGTCCTCGGCCCCGGCGATCTGGCGGCGGAAGATGACGTTGGCCGCGCCCTCGGCGCCCATCACGGCGATCTCGTTCGTGGGCCAGGCGTAGGTGAGGTCGGCCCCGATCGACTGGCTGTCCATGACGATGTAGGCACCTCCGTACGCCTTGCGCAGGATCAGCGAGATCCTCGGCACGGTGGCGTTGCAGTAGGCGTAGAGCAGCTTGGCGCCGTGCCGGATGATTCCACCGTGCTCCTGGTCGACGCCGGGCAGGAAGCCGGGTACGTCCAGAAGAGTGACGATCGGGATGTTGAAGGCGTCGCACATCTGCACGAAGCGGGCGGCCTTCTCGGAGGCCTCGATGTCCAGGACACCGGCCAGGACCTGGGGCTGGTTGGCGATGATGCCGACGGCCTGGCCGTCGAGACGGGCCAGCGCGCAGATGATGTTCCGCGCCCAGCGCTCGTGGACCTCCAGGTACTCGCCGTCGTCGACGATCTCCTCGATGACCTTGGCCATGTCGTAGGGCCGGTTGCCGTCCGCCGGGACCAGGTCCAGCAGGACGTCGGAGCGGCGGTCGACCGGGTCGGTCGACTCCACCCGCGGCGGGGTCTCCCGGTTGTTCTGCGGCAGCAGCGAGAGGAGGTAGCGCACCTCGGCGATGCACGTCTCCTCGTCGTCGTAGGCGAAGTGGCACACGCCGGAGGTCTCGGCGTGCACGTCGGCGCCGCCGAGGCCGTTCTGGGTGATCTCCTCGCCGGTGACCGCCTTGACCACGTCCGGGCCGGTGATGAACATCTGCGAGGTCTCGCGCACCATGAACACGAAGTCCGTCAGCGCCGGGCTGTAGGCGGCGCCGCCGGCGCACGGGCCGAGCATCACGCTGATCTGCGGGATGACCCCGGACGCCTTGGTGTTGCGCTGGAAGATGCCGCCGTAGCCGGCCAGCGCGGAGACACCCTCCTGGATGCGGGCGCCGGCGCCGTCGTTGAGGGAGACCAGCGGGGCGCCGGCCGCGATGGCCATGTCCATGATCTTGTGGATCTTCGTGGCGTGGGCCTCGCCCAGCGCACCGCCGAAGATCCGGAAGTCGTGGGCGTAGACGAAGACCGTCCGGCCCTCCACCGTGCCCCAGCCGGTGATCACACCGTCCGTGTACGGCTTCTTGGCCTCGAGCCCGAACCCGCTGGCCCGGTGCCGGCGCAGCTGCTCGACCTCCTGGAAGGAACCCGGGTCAAGGAGCAGTTCGATCCGCTCCCGCGCGGTCAGCTTGCCCTTGGCGTGCTGCGCCGCGGTCGCCTTCTCGCTGGGGCCCGCCACCGCCTGCGCACGGATCCCGTGCAGTTCGGCGACCCGGCCGCGCGCGTCCGCCGGCTCACCCGTCGTCTCTTCCAAAACGGTCATGCAGCGACCTTACGAAGGACACCCGTGAAAGCGGGCCGTTGACTCCGTACAGTCTCCGACCCGTTTTCCTGGTGCGACCGAACAGAACCGTGGCGGCTTGCAGCTCTTCCGACTGCTCAGAGGGCTTCCGCATTGTGGGGACGTCACAAAGTCCGGGCATGGGAGCCTGCTCACATTCGGACGCGGCAGATGCCCTCGCTGGAGTGATGTGCAGACCCGGACGGCGGCGGGCTCGCACAGAGCGTAGCCGCCGTCCGGGGTGACGGGCCGCGGGTCAGCAGCCGCCGCAGTTGTAGTACAGGACGTCCCAGTGGTTGCCCTCGTCGGCGTAGATGTTGCCGGAGCCGGACTGCCACTGCGGGTAGCCGTCGCCCCGCAGGCCGATGTACGCGAAGTAGTTCTTGACGTAGTTGGTCACGCAGGTGTTCTTGCCGAAGTCGAGCTTGTAGCCGTTCCAGTGGGAGTAGGTTCCGGAGGCGTGACCGGTCTCCGTGCCACCGGTGATGTTGAGGGCGCAGCCACTGGCCCGCTTGAGGGTCTGGGCCCCTTGCGCGGTGGCGAGGTTGAGCTGGTCGAAGGACGTACAGGTCGCGACGTTGCGATTGGAGCAGCCGCCGGAGGACGACCAGGTGATGCCCACGCTGCTGAACATCTGGGTCGCGGTGGCGTGGCTGATCTTCGTGTCGGCGGAGGCCTCGGTGGCGGTGCCGATGACCGCGACTCCGGGGGCGACGACGAGGGCGAGGGCGGTGACCGCCGCGCGGGCCCTGGTGAGCTTGCCGACCTTGGTGGTCTTCATGGGGGGAACCTTCCTGCTGGTGGCCGTGCGTCCTATGGGGCGGCTGTGCAGGTGGTGCAGGGAGATAGTGCCCGAGGTCTACGCGCGTCCGCCAGAGGGCGTAGGTGAATAACCGTGCGCGATTCCGCGAACACGCACCGGATGATGTTGAAAGTCGAACGGAATAGGTCTACCGTCGTAGTCGTTCACTTCATTGAATCTTCAACATACTCGGCGCCGAGTCTCCGCGCCGAGCGACCCACCGTCCTCAAAGGAGCACCTCATGGGCATCTTCGGCCGCAAGAACGACGCCGCCGGCACCACCACCGCCACCCCCGTCGCCGTGAACCCGGACCTGGCCGCGCTCACCGGCGACTACACGATCGACCCGGCCCACTCCACGCTCGGCTTCGTCGCGCGGCACGCCATGGTCACGAACGTCAAGGGCAAGTTCAACGACTTCACCGGCACCCTGCGCCTGGACGGCACCGACCCCGCCGCCTCCACCGCGACCATCGACGTCACGATGGACAGCATCGACACGGGCTCCGCGGACCGCGACGGCCACCTGAAGAGCGCGGACTTCTTCAAGACCGAGGAGTTCCCGCAGATGACCTTCCGCTCCACCGAGGCGAAGGCCCTGGGCGGCGACGACTACCGCATCACCGGCGACCTGACCATCCTCGGCGTCACCAAGCCGCTCACCATCGACCTGGAGTTCAACGGCGCCGCCAAGGACCCGTTCGGCAACGAGCGCGTCGGCTTCGAGGGCAAGGCCGAGATCCTGCGCTCGGAGTGGGGCCTGACCTGGAACGCGGCCCTGGAGACCGGTGGCGTCCTGGTCTCCGACAAGATCAAGCTGAACTTCGACATCTCGGCCGTCAAGAACTCCTGAGCCGGGCTCAGAACCCACCCCCGAAGTCCCCGCCTCCCCCATCGAAGTCGCCGCCCCCGCCGTCACCGAAGCCGCCGCTGAAGTCACCCGGGTCGAAGTCCGCGCCCGACAGGTCGCCGCCCTGGTAGCCGTTCGCGCCGAAGTCGCCATAGCCGGTGCCGTAGTCGGCCGCGTACGACGGGGTGGCCATCATGCTGCCGAGCAGCGTGCCGACCAGGAGGCCGGGCAGCAGGCCGCCGCCGAAGTAGCCGCCCGCCCAGGGACCGTAGGCGGGGCCGGCGTCCCAGTAGGGGCGACGGCCCCCCTCGGTGTCGACCTCGCGGGCATGCGGGTCGCGGCCGTCGGCCAGGCGGACCTGGTCGGCGGCGCACACCGGGACCTGACGGGCCGCCCCGCCCGGAGGCGTCCAGGTGGCGTCGGCGACCGAGGGGCCGTGACGCGGGTCGAAGAAGCAGGGCGGGCGGCGCTCGGGCAGCGGACGGCCCTCGCGGCGCGCGGCGAGCAGGGTGAGCGAGAACCGCCCGTCCTCCAGGGCCCGGGTCACCGCCCGCACGTCCTCCGGTCTGCGGGCGTCGGCCATGTACTGCTTGGCCTGCTCGTAGGCGTCCAGCGCGCGTTCGTAGTCCGCCCGCATGGCGTCGTCGGCGCCGGCCTCCGCCGGATGGAAGTCGAGGCGGTCCAGCTCCTCGCCGAAGGCGGTGATGTCCTCGTCGACGACGACCCGCAGCTTCTCCAGCGCGCCCCGCTGCTCCGCCTCCCGACGGCTCCTGCCGCGCCGGGCGAGGGTGTACGCACCCACGCCGCCCGCCACCAGGACCACGGCGACGGTGATCAGCGCCGGGCCGGGCAGCGTGCCGCCGCGGCCGGTGTAGCCCCAGGTGGAGGGCGCCGAGCCGCCCATGGTGGTGAGGGCACGGTCGGTGAAGTCGGTGAGCTGGGTCGGGGCGCTCTCCCCCTGGACGCTGGTGACGAGGTTGCTCACGGCGGTGTGCGACAGCACCGAGGAGTCGGCGCGGGCGTCGAAGCGGTCGCCGAGGCGGACGGCGTAGGCGCCGGTGATACCGGTGGCCGTGCGCAGCTCGGTGAACAGGTTCCGCGTCGGGTAGTTCGCCGGCAGCACCGCGATGAACAAGGGCTTTCCGGCCTCCTTGATCCGCCGGGTGAGGGCGGCGGCCTCGGCGGGCGACAGCTGGGCGGACGCGGCCGGGTCGACGTAGACCGGGCTCCTGCGGAGCTCTGCGGCGATCGTGGAGACACTGGTGGCCGTCGCGGCCCGGGGCACGCCCCCGGGCGCCGTCACCCGGGGCACTCCGTCCGGCAGGACGTTCCTCACCGGTCCGTCGGGCAGGACGTTCCTGACCGGTGCGGCCACAGAACGGGTGGCTCCCGCCGTCGTCCCGGCGTCCACCGTCCCGGCCGCCGCGACGGAGGCCGGCACCGCGACCAGCACGGCGGCCGCGACCGCGGGCGCGAGGGTGAGCAGCGGACGGAGAAGGGCTCGGCCCGGGGCGACGACCTTCATACTTCGAAGCTACCCGAAGCCGGACATAACCGGCCGCTCGAAGGGGACGGTGCACGCCTGGGCGGGGGCGCCCCGCGCACCCGCGCGGCACGCCCCCGCTCACTGATCACTCATCAGTGATCACGCGGCCGTGTAAGCCTTGGTGAGCTGTTCCACCGCCGCCCCGTACCGCCCGGTCAGCAGCAGGTGATCCGCGTCGGCGAAGGGTTTCGCCACCGCCGCGCTCATCCGCCTGTCCGCCTTCTGCTGGACGATCAGCCGGGCCTTGGTGACCAGCTCGCGGCCCACGGCGTCGACGCCCACCCGCTCGGCCGCCCGTGCCGCCAGGCCCAGCGCCTTGAGCGTCGCCGTACCGCCGGCCGGGACACCGGTGAGCGTGGTCAGGCCCCAGCCGTAGGGAAACTGCGGGTCGTACGCCGTGTCGCCCACGTTGATCGGGAGCTGATCCTGCGACTTCGGCCAGGTCACCGGGAGCTGCCCGGTGAAGGGCCGGGCGCCGTAGAGCACGTCGGCCACGCCGTCGCCCTCGGTTCCCGGCAGCCAGGAGGCGACCAGGGCGTCGATCTTCCCGAGCCGGTCGCCGATGAGCTGCGGGCGCCCGGAGACGATCAGCACCACGCACTTCATGGCCCCGCACACCGTGTCCACGGCGGCCCGGTCGGCGGCCGACAGCTGGAGGTCGTGGCCGTTGCCCACGTCGCCCACACCCTCGGCGTACGGGGTCTCGCCGACGACGACCACCCCCACGTCGTGACCGGTCGTGGGCGCCGAGGCGTCCTTGGAGTAGGTGACGTTGCCGCCCGCCTTGCGCATGGCCTGGAGGATCGTCGTGCCCTGGGTGTGGGTGCCGGACTCGCCCTGCCAGGTGATGGTCCAGCCGCCGGTCTGGTTGCCGAGGTCGTCGGCGTTGGACCCGGCCACGTAGACCTTGGCCTTCTTCTTCAGCGGCAGCAGGCCGCCCTTGTTCTTCAGCAGCACCTGGGACTCGGCGGCGGCCTGCCGGGCGACGGCACGGTGGTCGGCGGACCCGATCCGCAGGGCGCCGGAGGTGTCGGCGTAGGGGTGCTCGAAGAGGCCCAGTTCGAACTTCTTGGTGAGGATCCGGGAGACCGCGTCGTCGATCCGCTGCCCGCTGATCCGCCCCGCCTTCACCTCGGCGATCAGGGTCGCCCGGAAGTCCTGGTACGCGTACGGCACCATGATCATGTCCACCCCGGCGTTGACCGACGTGCGGACCTGCGCGGCGGCGTCGCCGGGAAGCTGGTCGATGGCGGCCCAGTCGCTGATGACGAAGCCGTCGAAGCCCATGCGGTCCTTGAGCACGCCGTTGAGCAGGTCGCCGCGGGCGTGCATCTTCACCGGGCCCTGACCGTCGCCGACGACGTCCAGCGAGGAGTACGACGGCATGACCGAGCCGATGCCGCGGTCCACGGCCGTCCGGTACGGCGCCAGGTGGATGTCCTCCAGCTGCTGCCGGGTGACCCTGGTGACGCCCTGGTCGGTGGTGTAGGTGCCGGTGGTGGAGGAGCCGTACAGGGTGCCTCCGTCGCCGACGAAGTGCTTGGCGGTGGCCAGCACCTTGTCGCCACGGCTCAGGTCCCGCCCGTCCGCGCGCCCCTGGAGGCCCTGGATGACGGTCTCCATGGACTCCACCAGCGCCGGGTCCTCGCCGAAGGACTCGTAGGAGCGGCCCCAGCGTTCGTCGCGGGTGACGCACAGGCAGGGCGCGAAGTCCCAGTGGATCCCGGTGGCGCGGACCTCGCTCGCCGTCACCGCGGCGGTCTTCTCGGCCAGCCGGGGGTCACGGGTGGCGCCGATGCCGATGTTGTGCGGCATGACCGTGGCGCCGGCCAGGTTGTTGTGCCCGTGCACCGCGTCCACCCCGTAGACCAGCGGGATCTGGAAGCGGGTGGCCCGGGTGCGCAGCTGGAAGTCGTCGATCATCGTCGCCCAGGCCTGCGGGGTGTTGGGCGTGGGGGTCGAACCGCCGCCGGACAGCAGGGAGCCCAGGGCGTAGGAGGCGATGTCGCCCGGCGCGGTCATCGCCCCGCGTTCGGCCTGGGTCATCTGCCCGGCCTTCTCCTCCAGGGACATCCGGGAGAGCAGGTCCGCGACCCGCTTGCGCACCGGCAGCCTGCTGTCGAGGTACGGCAGCCCGTGCGCGTCGACGACGATCTGCCGGGTCTCCGCGGGGGCCCTGGCGCCGGTGACGGTGAACTGGAGCGGAATCGTCCCGGCGGCCTGCGCCGCCTTGGCCTTGAGCGTGGTGACCTTGACGGTGCGGGAGGTGCCGGAGGCGGTACCCGCGGGGAAGGTGAGGGTGCCGGAGACCGGGCTGTAGTCCCTGCCGGGCTCGGCGGTGCCGGTGCCGGTGCGGTAGGCGACCGTCACGGGCTCGTCGAGCGGGGCGGAGCCGGTGGTGGCGAGGGTGACCTTCACCGCGGCCGTGCCGCCCCCGGTGACCGGGTAGACGGGCGCGTCGGTGGTGACGGAGGCGCGCAGCGACTGGTCGGCCCTGCCGTACAACTGCACGTCGTCCATGGCGAATCGCCCCTTGACGCCGGTGGGCAGGGTGACGGCGTACCCCCACATCGCGGTGAGGCCGAGGACGTGGTCGATGCCGCCGACCGGCTGGTAGTCCGTGCGATAGGCGAAGTCGGTGAAGGGCAGCTCGATCTGCTTCCAGCCCGTGAAGTCGTCGGTGAAGGACGTCGTCCACAGCTCGGAGGCCTCGCCGTGCGCACCGCCGTCCTTGATCTCGAAGGCGACCTTCCGGCCGTTGTCCTGGCCCTCCCACCAGAACCGGATGCCCTGGTGGGCGGACCAGTCGTGGGCCGGCAGGTCGGCCGCGAAGTCGTGGGTGAAGCCGCCGTAACCGCTGATGTCGTACGTACCGGAGAGGACCTTGGCGCCCTCGGGTGCGTCGGAGCGCTCCACGAGCGCCAGAGTGGGCGGATCGTCGCTGTCGCCGCCCCAGGTGAAGATGCCCTCGGCGGGCTGTGCGGCGAAGGGCACCTCGCCCTCGAAACGGTCGATGGACACGGGTGCGGGGGCTGGGTCCTCGGCGGCGTGCGCCGACGCGAGCGGGATCAGGGCGGCGAGCAGACCGGCGGAGACGAGCAGGGCGGTTCTTCGCATGGGCGGACCTTCCCTCGGCTCTGGGACTTGCCTGGGTTCATGATTCACTCACGACTTAGATCACGCCTTGAGTGAACTAGCGCCCCTCGCCACCGTCAAGACCGCCCGCACGCCCCCTCCCCCACCTCACGAAGGGCGGCACACCGGGCCGGCGGCTCCCCGCGGACGTATCGTCGGGGGTGCCCCGTGCCCGACATGACCATCCCGACCAGGAGCGCCGGCATGACCACACCCCGGGACCTGTTGATCATCAGCATGGACGTGCCGTCCGAGCGCCCCGTCGAGCAGGGCGACCTGTCGCTCGCGCTGGCGGGTGCCGAACTGGCCGACCTCCTCGCCGCCGGGGCCGCCGGCCTGGACGGCGACCGCATCGTGCCGCTCCCCCGGCGGGACACCGGGGACCGGCTCCTGGACCAGGCGGCGGCGGCGCTCAGGGAGCGGACGCCGCACGAGTCCGTCGAGGACTGGCTGTGGCGCCGCGGCGAGGGTCTGGCCGCCGCCTACCACGACGCCCTGGACGCACAGGGGCAGCTCACCGGGCGACGGCACCGCTGGATGCCCGCCCGCGGGGACCGGGAGGCGCCCGCCGGCACACCGGCGCGGCGCGAGGCCGCCGAGCGCTGGGCCTCCGGCGACCCCGTCATCGCCGGTCTCGCGGCCGCCGTGGGCATCGAGGCCGAGCCGGGTGCCCCGCTCACCGCCCCGGACGACGACGCCCTGGTCACCGTGCTGGCCACCGTCAACGACGCGGTGACGGAGCTGGAGGCCGTACGGCAGCGGCGGCGCATCGAGAACGCGGCCTTCGACAACATCTGGCGCGCTCCCTGACGGGAGCGCGCCGCTCCACCGGCTACCGCGCGGGTTCCACGCCGGCGCGCAGCAGGCCGTAGGTGTACGCGTCCTCCAGGGCCTGCCAGGAGGCCGCGATCACGTTGTCGGCCACGCCCACCGTGGACCACTCGCCCTGACCGTCCGAGGTGGAGATCAGGACGCGGGTGGTCGAGGAGGTGCCGTGCTTGCCCTCCAGGATGCGGACCTTGTAGTCGACCAGGCCGAGGGAGGCGAGCGAGGGGTAGATCTTCTCCAGGGCCACGCGCAGGGCGCGGTCCAGGGCGTTGACCGGGCCGTTGCCCTCGGCGGTGGCGACGATGCGCTCGCTCTTGGCCCACAGCTTGACCGTGGCCTCGTTGGCGTGGGTGCCGTCGGGGCGGTCCTCGACGATGGCCCGCCAGGACTCGACGTCGAAGTACCTCAGCGGCCTGCCCTCGACCTCGGCGCGCAGCAGCAGTTCGAAGCTCGCGTCCGCCGCCTCGTAGGTGTAGCCCTTGAGCTCGCGCTCCTTGACCCGCTCGACCACGCGGCCGACCAGTTCGCGGTCGCCGCCGAGGTCGATGCCGAGTTCCTTGCCCTTGAGCTCGATGGAGGCCCGGCCGGCCATGTCGGAGACCAGCATGCGCATCGTGTTGCCGACCTGCTCGGGGTCGATGTGCTGGTACAGGTCCGGGTCGACCTTGATGGCGGAGGCGTGCAGACCGGCCTTGTGGGCGAAGGCGGAAACACCCACATAGGGCTGGTGGGTGGAGGGCGTGAGGTTGACGACCTCGGCGATGGCGTGCGAGATGCGGGTCGTCTCCCGCAGCCGGCCCTCGGGCAGCACCCGCTTGCCGTACTTCAGCTCCAGGGCCGCGACCACCGGGAAGAGGTTGGCGTTGCCGACCCGCTCGCCGTAGCCGTTGGCCGTGCACTGCACGTGGGTGGCGCCGGCGTCCACGGCCGCGAGGGTGTTGGCGACCGCGCAGCCGGTGTCGTCCTGGGCGTGGATGCCGAGGCGGGCGCCGGTGTCCGCGAGGACGGTGGAGACGACCGCGTGGACCTGGGCGGGCAGCATGCCGCCGTTGGTGTCGCAGAGGATCACCACGTCCGCGCCGGCCTCCGCGGCGGTGCGGACGACGGCCTTGGCGTAGTGGGGGTTGGCGCGGTAGCCGTCGAAGAAGTGCTCGCAGTCGACGAAGACCCGGCGGCCCTCGGCGCGCAGGTGGGAGACGGTGTCGCGGACCATCTCCAGGTTCTCCTCCAGCGTGGTGCGCAGCGCCAGCTCCACGTGGCGGTCGTGCGCTTTGGCGACCAGGGTGATCACCTCGGCGCCGGATTCCAGCAGCGCCCTGACCTGGGGGTCGTCCGCGGCCTTGCCGCCGGCCCGCCGGGTCGCGCCGAAGGCCACCAGCTGGGCGTTCCTGAAGTCGATCTCCTGCTGGGCGCGGGCGAAGAACTCGGTGTCCCGCGGGTTCGCGCCGGGCCAGCCGCCCTCGATGAAGCCCACGCCGAAGTCGTCCAGGTGCCGAGCGATGGCCAGCTTGTCGGCGACCGTGAGGTTGATCCCCTCGCGCTGGGCGCCGTCGCGCAGGGTGGTGTCGAAGACGTGGAACGAATCGTCGAGCTGGCTGGTTGCGGTCATGGTCTCAAGGCTCCTGTTTTGCAATCTCGGTCTTGCCGTCAATGACCGGCTCCACCGTCCCCCCAATAGTCCCTCGCGCGGCGGTCCCGGCTGTGGGTGGGCCAGGAAAACGAAAGACCCCTCGCGGGTGCGAGAGGTCTGCGCGCGGGTCGAGGACGACGATGGCCGCCCGTACCTGGTCGTACGTGGCGGTCACTGCGGACCGGCGCGCCTGCTGCCCATAATCATGGCGGACGAGAGCACGGGGGCAGTCTGGCACAGTCCCGCCCCCTTCGGACATCGCGTCTCAGGATGCGGGCGTCAGCCTGGACGCCTCGGCGTCCTTCATCCGCGTCAGATCCAGGTCCCTGGTCTCCCGCATGGTGATGTACACCACGAGCGAGACGGCCGCGCAGGCCGCCACGTACCAGAAGAATCCGGACTCCGCGCCGGCGTTCTTGAACCACAGGGCGACGTATTCCGCGGTACCGCCGAACAGGGCGTTGGCGAGAGCGTAGGGCAGGGCGACACCGAGCGCGCGCACGCCCGTGGGGAACAGTTCCGCCTTCACGCACGCGTTGATCGAGGTGTATCCGGTGACCACGACCAGGGCCGGCAGGGACAGCCCGAGCGCCGGCCAGAAGCTGTCCGCGCGCCGCAGCAGGGTCATGATCGGCACGGTCAGGACCGTCGAGCCGACGGCGAAGGTGATCAGCAGGGGCCGGCGGCCGATCCGGTCGGACAGGCGCCCGGCGAGCGGCTGGAGACAGGCGAAGACGATCAACGCGGTGAAGGAGACGAGGGTGGCGGTCTGCTTGGGCAGGCCCGCGGAGTTCGACAGGTACTTCGTCAGGTAGGTGGTGTACGTGTAGTAGGCCACGGTGCCGCCCATGGTCAGGGCCATCACCAGGAACACCTCCCGCTTGTGCCGCCACAGCGCGCGCAGGGTGCCGCGCTCCTCGCCACCGGTGGCACCGGCCTCGTACACCTCGGTCTCCAGCATGCTGCGGCGCAGGTAGAACACCACGGCCGCGCCGAGCGCGCCGACCACGAACGGGATGCGCCACCCGTAGCTGTGCAGGGCCTCGTCGGACATGGTGCGCTGGAGCAGGATCTGCAGGCCGAGGCCGAGGATCTGGCCGGCGGTCATGGACACGTACTGGAAGCTGGAGGCGAAGCCGCGGTGGCTGGGGGCGGAGGCCTCGGTGAGATAGGTGGCGCTCGCCGCGTACTCGCCGCCCACGGACAGTCCCTGGAGCAGGCGCGCGGCGAGCAGCACTAGGGCGCCGCCGTAGCCGGCGACGGCGTAGGTCGGTGCCACGGCGATGAGGACGGCGGACGCCGACATGAGGGTGACGGTCAGGGTCAGCGCGGCCTTGCGGCCCTTTCGGTCGCCGACCCTGCCGAGCAGCCAGCCGCCGACCGGGCGCATGAAGAAGCCGACGGCGAAGATGCCCGCGGTGTTCATGAGCTGGGCGGTCGGGTTCCCGTCGGGGAAGAACGCCCCGGCGAAGTAGGTGGCGAAGCTGGCGTAGACGAACCAGTCGTACCACTCCACCATGTTCCCGGCCGAACCGATCCAGATCTTCTTCCAGTGCTGTCGTCCCATGAGCCCTCACTGCCCCGGCCGGGCGGTGGGGACGCGTGGGAATCGGCCAGTCGGAGGGGAGGGTTCAGGCCTCCGTCGGCGTCGGCCCGCCCAGCGCGTCGTCGATGAACTCCTGTACGTGGCTCATGACTTGGGCCCGGTCGGTGCCGCGCAGCCCGATCGCGACGTGGATGGAGAAGCCGTCGAGCAGGGCGCGCAGCCGGGCGGCGAAGCGGTCGGCGTCGACCGGCCGGAACTCGCCGCGCGAGCCGCCCTCGGCGACCAGCGCGGCCAGGTCCCGGTGCCAGGCGCCCTCGATGGCGGCCTGCCGGTCGCGGGCGTCCTCGCCGGCGTTCAGCGAGCGGTTCCAGACCTCCAGCCACAGCGTCCAGTGCGGGTCGCGGTGGCCGTCCGGCACATACAGGTCGACGTAGGCGTCGAGGCGTTCGCGGACCGGGGCGGCACGGGTCAGCAGCCGGCCGCGCTCGGCCCCGAGCCGGCTCTCGCTCCACTCCAGCGTCTGGAGCAGCAGTTCGTCCTTGGAGCGGAAGTAGTACAGCAGATGACCGCTGCTCATCCCGACCTCGCGGCCGAGCGCGGCCATGGTGAGCTGTTCCAGACCGCGCTCGGCGATCATCTCCATGGCGGCGGCGAGCACCTCCTCACGCGGCGGCGCGGGAGTACGCCTGCGGGGCGCCGGGGCGGTGCTCATGCCGTGCCCCCGGGGCCGGCGGTCGGCGGGGCGGGCGGCGGCTCGGAGACGGGGCGGGTGCGGGCCGCACAGACCAGTACGTTCACTCGTACGTTCTACCTGACTGTCCTCTGCCGGACGACCGTCTCCTCTATCCGACGACGGTCTTCGGCTGCTGCTGGGTGATGCAGTGGATGCCTCCGCCGCCGGCGAAGACGGCGCGGGCGTCGACCTGGGTCACCGTGCGGTCGGGAAAGAGCCGGCGGAAGATGCCGGCCGCGTGCTCGTCGCGCGGGTCGTCGAAGCCGCACAGGACGACGCCGCCGTTG
The DNA here is from genome assembly GCF_052663305.1 of Streptomyces cyslabdanicus. NCBI lineage: Bacteria > Bacillati > Actinomycetota > Actinomycetes > Kitasatosporales > Streptomycetaceae > Streptomyces > Streptomyces cyslabdanicus. The sequence continues at coordinate 102,379 of NZ_JBQRUW010000054.1, read as the reverse complement.
CAGAGGTAGTGGTTGATGTAGGAGTAGTCGGCCCAGTGCCCGTCGGCCTCCAGGACGGTGGGGGCGGGGACTTCGACGACCTCCAGGGGGCGGCCCTCCGCGTCGGTGGCCGACTTCAGGACGCCGATGACCTCCTTGGTGACCTCGTGGTCGGGGTGGGCCGGGTCCGGCTGGTGGTGGGCGACGACGACGCCGGGGCGGGCGAAGGCGGCCACGATGTCGACGTGGCCGAGGGTGCCGTAGCCGTAGGGAGGGTAGTCACCGGTCAGGCCGCGCGGCAGCCAGATCGCCTTGCGGGTGCCGAGGTGGGCGTGGATCTCCGCCTCGACCTGCTCCTTCGTCCAGTGCGGGTTGCGCTCGGGGCCGAGCTGCACGGTCTCGGTCAGCAGGACCGTGCCCTCGCCGTCGACATGGATCCCGCCGCCCTCGTTGACGAGCGAGGAGGTGTACGTCTTCGCGCCCGCGAGGTCCGAGACATACGAGGCGATCTTCGCGTCGTGCTCCCAGCGGGCCCAGTCCTGTGCTCCCCAGCCGTTGAACGTCCAGTCCACGGCGGCGAGTTCACCCGCGCCGTCGGTCAGGAAGGTGGGGCCGATGTCGCGCATCCAGGCGTCGTCCAGATCGCGTTCGACGGTGTCGACGCCCTCCCCCAGGAGGGTGCGGGCCTCGGCCGACTGGCCGGGGCCGCAGACCACCGTCACCGGCTCGAATTGGCGCACGGCACGGGCCACCGACGCCCAGGCGGCCCGGGAGGCGGCGACGTCGTCGGCGGTGTCGAAGGTCGGGTTGGGGCCCGGCCACGCCATCCAGGTGCGCTCGTGCGGCGCCCACTCGGCGGGCATCCGGAAGCCGTCGGCGGCGGGGGTGTTCATGTCGGGGGTCCTCGCAGAGGTCACGGAGGTCACAGGAAGTACAGGCGGTTGAGGGAGACCGAGTCGGCGGGCTCGGAGCGGACCGGCTCGCCGTCCAGGGTGACCAGGCCGGTGCGCTGGTCGACGTCGACGGATCCGGTACGGGAGTTGAGGCGCAGGTCGGCGGGGCCGATGCCGCGGGTGCCGCGCACGGCGACCCGGCGCCGCCGGGTGGGCATCGTGTCGTGGCCCTGGTCCACGGCGGCCTGGGCGACGAACGCGACCGAGATCTCGGCCGGGGTGGCGCCGTGCGCACCGAACTGCGGTCCCAGCACCAGGGGTTCGCAGGTGTCCGTGGCCGCGTTGGGGTCGCCGACCACACCGTAGGCGGGGAAGCCCGCCTTGAGGACGAGTTGCGGCTTGGCGCCGAAGAACTCGGGGCGCCACAGCACGATGTCGGCCAGTTTGCCGGTCTCGATCGAGCCGACCTCGTGGGCCAGGCCGTGCGCGATGGCGGGGTTGATCGTCAGCTTGGCGATGTAGCGGAGGACGCGCGCGTTGTCGTCGTCCGGGCCGTCCCCCTCGACCGGGCCCAGCTCCGCCTTCATCTTCCCGGCCATGGCGAAGGTGCGGCGCACGGTCTCGCCGGCCCGGCCCATGCCCTGGGCGTCGGAGGAGGTGATGCCGATCGCGCCCACGTCGTGCAGCACGTCCTCGGCACCCATGGTCCCGGCGCGGATGCGGTCGCGGGCCATGGCGGCGTCACCGGGCAGGTCGGTCTTGAGGTCGTGGACGGAGACGATCATGCCGTAGTGCTCGGCGACCGCGTCCCGGCCGAACGGCAGGGTGGGGTTGGTGGAGGAGCCGATGACGTTCGGGACCCCGGCCATCTTCAGCACGTTGGGGACGTGTCCGCCGCCGCAGCCCTCGATGTGGAAGGCGTGGATCGTGCGGCCCTCCAGGACCCGCAGGGTGTCCTCGACCGACAGGCACTCGTTCAGTCCGTCGCTGTGCAGGGCGACTTGTACGTCGTGCTCCTCGGCGACCCGCAGGGCGGTGTCGAGGGCGCGGGTGTGGGCGCCCATGTCCTCGTGCACCTTGAAGCCCGAGGCGCCGCCCTCGGCCAGCGCCTCGACGAGCGGGGCGGCGTGCGAGGACGAACCACGGCCCAGGAAGCCGATGTTGACCGGCCAGGCGTCGAAGGCGCCGAACGCGTGCCGCAGCGCCCACGGCGAGTTGACGCCCACGCCCCACACCGGCCCGAACTCCTGGCCGATGATGGTGGTCACGCCGGAGGCGAGCGAGGCCTCCATGATGCGCGGCGACAGCAGGTGCACATGGGTATCGACGGCGCCGGCGGTGGCGATCAGCCCCTCTCCGGAGACGATCGTGGTGCCGGTTCCGACGACGACGTCGACACCGTCGAGGGTGTCGGGGTTCCCGGCCCGCCCGATGGACTGGATCCGGCCCTCGCGGATGCCGATGGAGACCTTGCGGATGCCCTGCGCGGCGTCGATGACGACGACGTTGCTGATCACGACGTCGCAGGTCTCACGGACCGCCGCCGCCTTGAGGTGCAGTCCGTCCCGGGCGGTCTTGCCGAAGCCGGCGAGGAACTCGTCGCCGTACCGCTGCGCGTCGGACTCGACCCGGACCACGAGCCCGGAGTCGCCGAGGCGGACGCGGTCACCGGCCCGCGGGCCATGGGTGGCCGCGTACGCGTACGGGTCGATGCTCATCGGTCGGCTCCCAGGTATCCGCAGGCGGCGGCCCGGCGCAGGGCCTCTTGCTTCGCCCCCGGCGCGTCCAGGGGCCCGTCGACGAGGCCGGCGAAGCCGATCGCGACCCGCGCGCCGCCGATCGGCACGAGGCCGACCTCGACGCTCTCCCCCGGCCCGAACCGCACGGACGATCCGGCGGGCACCGCGAGCCGCATGCCGTAGGCCCGCTCACGCGGGAAGTCCAGGCGCGGGTTGACCTCGAAGAAGTGGAAGTGCGAGGTGACGGAGACCGGCACGGACGCGGTGTTGGTGACCGTGAGCCGCACGGCCGCCTCCGGCTCGGTGTGCTCCGGTCCCGGCAGCAGGGCACCCGGGCCCCGGTCGCCCAGCCCGCCCCCGGCGATCGGGTCGGAGACCACCGCGAGGCGTGAGCCGTCGTCGAAGACGGCCTCGACATGGACCTCGGTGACCACGTCCGCCACGCCGGGCAGGACGTCGTCCGGGCCGAGCACCGTACGAGCGCGTTCGATCGCCTCGGCGAGCCGGGCGCCGTCGCGGGCGGCCTCGCACACCGTGTCGGCTATCAGGGCGGTGGCCTCGGGCACGTTGAGCCTCAGGCCGCGGGCCTTGCGGGCGCGGGCCAGTTCGGCGGCGCCGAACAGCAGCAGCCGGTCACGCTCGGTGGGGGTCAGTCTCACGCCGCGGCGCCTCCTTGCTCCTCACATTAGAGCAACACTCTAAAGGTGGAATCCGCGGAAAGGAACCGTTGACGGCGAAGCACTCCGAGGCCGCATTGAGCGTCGCTCCAATCTCCGGACAGTCGGAGGTGGCTGACCGAAACCGGCGGGACCCCTGAACGGCAGTTCCCCGCCCGCCGGTTCGCGAAGTCGGCGAACCGGCGGACGGGGAACAGGGATCGGCGAACGAGGAACAGCGAACGGGGAAGGGGAACGGGAGGCGGCCGGTCCGGCGAAGCGCCGGGCAGGCGCCTACGCCAGCGCGTGCATCCAGTCGTGCTTGTCCTCGGTGACGCCGCGCTGGATGTCCAGCAGGGCCCGGCGCAGCCTCATCGTGACCTCGCCGGGCTCGCCGCCCGACTGCTTCCACTCGGCGCCCGCGCGCTTGACCGTGCCGACCGGGGTGATGACGGCGGCCGTGCCGCAGGCGAAGACCTCCGTCAGCGTGCCGTTCTCGGAGTCGCGCTGCCACTGCTCGATGGAGACGCGGGCCTCCTCGGACTCGTAGCCGAGGTCGCGGGCGACCGCCAGCAGCGAGTCACGGGTGACGCCCTCCAGGATCGAACCGCTCAGGGACGGGGTGACGATCCTGTCGCCGTAGACGAAGTACAGGTTCATGCCGCCGAGTTCCTCGACCCACTTGTGCTCCACGGCGTCGAGGTAGCAGACCTGGTCGCAGCCCTCGGCGGCGGCCTCGGCCTGGGCGAGCAGGGAGGCCGCGTAGTTGCCGCCCGTCTTGGCGTCGCCCATGCCGCCGGGGACCGCGCGGACGCGGTCCTCGGAGGCCCAGATGGAGACGGGCTTCACGCCGCCCGGGAAGTACGCGCCGGCCGGGGAGGCGATCACGAGGAACAGGTACTCGTTGGCGGGCTTGACGCCCAGCCCGACCTCGGTGGCGATCATGAACGGGCGCAGGTACAGGGACTCCTCGCCGCCGTGCGCCGGCACCCACGCCTTGTCCTGCCGGACCAGGGCGTCGCAGGCCTCGATGAACGTCTCGACGGGCAGCTCGGGCATGGCCAGGCGGCGGGAGGACGCCTGGAAGCGCCTGGCGTTCTTCTCCGGCCGGAAGGTGGCGACCGAGCCGTCGGGCTGGCGGTAGGCCTTCAGGCCCTCGAAGATCTCCTGCGCGTAGTGCAGGACGTGCGTGGCGGGGTCGAGGGAGATCGGCGCGTACGGGACGAGCTGGCCGTCGTGCCAGCCCCGGCCCTCCGTCCACCTGATCGTCACCATGTGGTCGGTGAAGTGGCGGCCGAATCCGGGGTTGGCCAGGATCGCCTCCCGCTCCGCATCGGAGAGCGGGTTGGCCGAAGGCTTGAGCTCGATCGTGGGCGTCGTCATGAGTGAGTGTCCTTCACCGAGTTGTTGTGACAGGCCGCGCTCACGCCCGTACGGCCGGTGGCCTGTGCTAGGACGTCCGAGCATTCCCTCATACCGCGGCTCCGCGTCCGATTATCACGCGGAGCCGACGGCGGAAGAAAACGGGGTGAATGCGGCCCAGGTACTGATGGTGGCACCCGGCGGCGGACAGGGGGAAGCCGCCGGGCGCTTATGCGACCCGACGGCTTCGAAGATTTCGAGTGCGGCCAGGTCAGCCCGCTACTCGTACGCGGAGCGCGTCGCCGATCTCGGCGGTCGAGCGCGCGGGCAGCGCGCCGCGCTCCGCGAGGTCGGCGCAGACGGCGTCCTCGATCCGGGTCGCCTCGGACTCGTAGCCGAGGTGGCGCAGGAGCAGGGCGACGGACAGGACCGTGGCGGTGGGGTCGGCCTTGCCCTGACCTGCGATGTCCGGGGCCGAGCCGTGGACCGGCTCGAACATGGACGGGAACTCGCCGCTCGGGTTGATGTTCCCGGAGGCGGCGACGCCGATGCCGCCGGAGACGGCCGCGGCGAGGTCGGTGATGATGTCGCCGAAGAGGTTGTCGGTGACGATGACGTCGAACCGCTCGGGCTGGGTCACCAGGTAGATGGTGGCCGCGTCGACGTGGATGTACTCGGTGGTGACCTCGGGGTACTCCTCGGCCACCTTGTTGAAGATGTTCGTCCACAGGTGGCCCGCGAAGGTCAGCACGTTGTTCTTGTGGACGAGCGTGAGCTTCTTGCGCGGACGGGCCTGGGCGCGGGCGAAGGCGTCGCGGACCACGCGCTCGACACCGAAGGCCGTGTTGACGGAGACCTCGGTGGCGACCTCGTGCTCGGTGCCCTTGCGGATGGTGCCGCCGTTGCCCGTGTACGGGCCCTCGGTGCCCTCGCGGACGACGACGAAGTCGATCTGCGGGTCGCCCGCGAGCGGGGTGGCGACACCGGGCAGGAGCCTGCTCGGGCGCAGGTTGACGTGGTGGTCGAAGGCGAAGCGGAGCTTGAGCAGGAAGCCGCGCTCCAGGACGCCGGAGGGCACCGACGGGTCGCCGATGGCACCGAGCAGGATGGCGTCGTGCCGCGCCAGCTGCTCCAGGTCGGCGTCGGTGAGGGTCTCGCCGGTGGCGTGGTAGCGCCGGGCACCGAAGTCGTACTCCTTGGTCTCCAGCTTCACATCCTGCGGGAGGGCGGCGGACAGGACCTTCAGGCCCTCGGCCACGACTTCCTGGCCGATTCCGTCGCCGGGGATCACTGCGAGATCGATGCTGCGAGACATGCCGGCACCCTACTCCTCGTCCCATGAGCTGACATGGAGCGTCCGCGATCCGGACACCCGGGGACCGCCTCCCCGGCCTCAGTGACCCGTCTGGCCACCGTTGTCACGGCGGTCGAGGGCACGCTGGAGGGCGGCTGCGGCGTTCTTGCGGTCGGACTCGCCGGCACGGGAGGTGTGACGGACACGGCGGCGCAGAGCGGTTGCGGCCATGGGGAACCAACTCCTTCGGCACACGTGGAGTGCGGATGAGGAAAAGGGGTGACGAGATGCCGGAAGGGGCGGGGAGCGGTACCGCAGGGGTGTCCTGCGCGGGGCCCGGCTCACGACCGCCGTTCGCTTGATCAGCGAGAACGTTCGGCTTCTACAAAACTAAGCGAGGAACGGGCGCCTGTCTCCACAATTACTCGGACTTCCTACTATCTGAGACGGCGTGTCGGAGCACCCCCCGCCGACCTGCCCCTTTCCTCCGAACAGGGGTTCACAGCACTGCCGCCACCGCCCGCCGAAAACCCTGAGCCTCCTCGACCCAGGGCAGGTGCCCGGCGTCCGGGAAGGTGGTCCGGCTCACCCGGGGCAGGGCCCGCTCCAGGGAGTCCACCGCCGTGCGCGGGCGGATGTCCCTGCCGCCGTCGACGATCACGACCGGCAGGTCGAGGCGACGGCAGGCGGCGTCGAGCCCTGATGTGCCCCAGGTCCGCTTCCGCTCCTCGTTCAGCCCTGTGTTGCACGCCGAGTTGACGCCGAACCAGGGGTCGGCCATGCGCTCGGCGAGCGCGAGCGCCCGCTCCCGGTCCGCGAACTCGGCCGACCACTGGAGCACCGCCCGTTCCCGGTCCTCCGCCTCCGTCCGCCGGGGACGGTCCGTCAACTCCCGCCACCGGGCGAGACGTTCGGGGTCCTCGCCCAGCCGGGCCAGGAAGTTCCGCCGGTATGCGGGATGCCAGTCCGCGTCCGGCCCGATCCCCGTTCCGGCCACGTAGACCAAGGCGCTCACCCGTTCCGGGCGGGCCAGCGCGTAGCTCAGGGCGAGCTGTGCGCCCCAGGAGTGACCGAGCAGCGCCATCCGGTCGAGGCCGAAGTGACGGCGTACGGAATCGAGGTCGGCGACGAAACGCTCGCTCGTCCACGGCCCGGCGCAGCGCTGCGAGCGGCCGCAGCCGCGCTGGTCCCAGCGGACGACCGGGGCCACGTCCGTCAGCAGGCCGGTCAGGTCCCCGAACATGTCCCAGAGGCCCGGGCCGCCGTGGCACAGCACCAGCGGGGTGCCGTCCGGGCCCGAGCGCTCCGCCCACAGGCGTACTCCGTCGTCCGTCTCCACCCTGTCCCCCACCGCTCGTGTCATGGGGAGAGTCTGCCTCGGCGGGCATGGAAACGGGCCGGGAAGCCTGCTCGGGGGTCAGGCTTCCCGGCCCGTGCCGGGGAGGGCTGGTCAGCCCATGTGGGGGTAGCCGTAGTCGGTCGGCGGGACCAGGGTCTCCTTGATGGCGCGGGTCAGGGTCCAGCGCATCAGGTTCTGCGGGGCGCCCGCCTTGTCGTTGGTGCCGGAGGCACGGCCGCCGCCGAAGGGCTGCTGGCCGACCACGGCGCCGGTCGACTTGTCGTTGATGTAGAAGTTGCCGGCCGCGTAGCGCAGCTTCTCCATCGTGTACGCCGCGGCGGCGCGGTCGCCCGCGACGACCGAGCCGGTCAGGGCGTAGTCCGACACCGACTCCATCTGGGTCAGCATCTCGTCGTAGCCGTCGGCCGCGCTGTCGTCGTACACGTGCACCGCGAGGATCGGGCCGAAGTACTCGGTCGTGAAGACCTCGTTCTCCGGGTCGGTGCACTCGATGACGGTCGGGCGGACGAAGTAGCCGACCGAGTCGTCGTAGGTGCCGCCCGCGACGATCGTGCAGGACGGGTCCTGCTTCGCCCGGTCGATCGCGGCCTTGTTCTTCGCGAAGGAGCGGTCGTCGATGACCGCGCCGATGAAGTTCGACAGGTCGGTGACATCACCCATGGTCAGGCCGTCGACCTCCGCGGCGAACTCCTCCTTGAAGCCGGAGTTCCAGATCGACGCCGGGATGTACGCCCGGGAGGACGCCGAGCACTTCTGGCCCTGGTACTCGAAGGAACCGCGGGTCAGCGCGGTCTTCAGCACCGCGCGGTCGGCCGACGGGTGGGCCACCACGAAGTCCTTGCCGCCGGTCTCGCCGACCAGGCGCGGGTAGGCGCGGTACTTCTCGATGTTGGTGCCGACCGTCTTCCACAGGTACTGGAAGGTCTTGGTCGAACCGGTGAAGTGGATGCCGGCCAGGTCGCGGTGGTTCAGCGCGACCTCGGAGACCTCGATGCCGTCACCGGTGAGGAGGTTGATGACGCCCTTGGGCAGGCCCGCCTCCTCCAGCAGCTGCATGAGCAGCACGGCGGCGTGCGTCTGGGTCGGGGACGGCTTCCAGATCACCACGTTGCCCATGAGGGCCGGCGCGGTGGGCAGGTTGGCCGCGATCGCCGAGAAGTTGAACGGCGTGATCGCGTAGACGAAGCCCTCCAGCGGGCGGTGGTCCATGCGGTTCCACACGCCCGGGGAGTTGGCCGGGGGCTGCTCGGCGAGGATCTGGCGGGCGTAGTGGACGTTGAAGCGCCAGAAGTCCACCAGCTCGCAGGGGCTGTCGATCTCGGCCTGCTGCGCGGTCTTGGACTGGCCGAGCATCGTGGAGGCGGCGATCGTCTCGCGCCACGGGCCGGACAGCAGCTCGGCGGCGCGCAGGATGATCGCGGCGCGGTCGTCGAAGGACATCGCGCGCCAGGCCGGGGCCGCGGCGAGCGCGGCGTCGATGGCGTCCTGCGCGTCCGCCTTCGTGGCGTTGCGGGAGGTGCCGAGGACGGCCTTGTGGTTGTGCGGCTGGACGACCTCGAAGGACGCGCCGCCACCCATGCGCCGGACACCGTCGATGGTGCAGGGCAGGTCGACCGGGTTCTCGGCCAGCTCCTTGAGCTTGGCCTCCAGACGGGCCCGCTCGGGCGAACCGGGGGCGTAGCCGTGCACCGGCTCGTTGACGGGGGTGGGGACCTGGGTCACAGCGTCCATCAGTTCCGAACTCCTTGACTTGAGCGGTGTTGCGAGCGGGGTGCGGAGGCTCAGCCCTTGCTGACCATGCTCCGGAGGAAGAAGCGCAGGTTGGCCGGCTTCTCCGCGAGACGGCGCATGAAGTAGCCGTACCAGTCGGTGCCGTAGGCGGTGTAGACGCGCATCCGGTGGCCCTCGGCGGCCAGGCGCAGGTGCTCGTCGCTGCGGATGCCGTACAGCATCTGGAACTCGTACTCGTCGAGCTTGCGGCCGGCGTTGCGGGCCAGCTCCTGCCCGATCGAGATCAGGCGCGGGTCGTGGGAACCGATCATCGGGTATCCGTCGCCCTCCATCAGCACCCGCAGGATCCGGACGTACGCCTTGTCGATCTCGTGCTTGTTCTGGTAGGCGACCTCGGCGGGCTCCTTGTAGGCGCCCTTCACCAGGCGGACCCGGCTGCCGCTCGCGGCGAGGCGGCGGGCGTCGGCCTCGGTGCGGAACAGGTAGGCCTGGATGACGCAGCCGGTCTGCGGGAAGTCCTTCCGCAGCTCCTCGTGGATGGCGAACATCGAGTCGAGGGTGGTGTGGTCCTCGGCGTCCAGGGTGACCGTCGTGCCGATGGCGGCGGCGGCCTCGACGACCGGGCGGACGTTCTTCAGCGCCAGCTCGTGGCCGTTCTCCAGGGCCTGGCCGAACATGGACAGCTTCACGGACATCTCGACCTTCGGGCCGAGCTCCAGGTCCTTGATCCGGTCGACCAGCTCCAGGTACGCGTCCCGGGCGGCGGCGGCCTGCTCGGGGGTGGTGATGTCCTCGCCGACCACGTCCATGGTCAGCTCCAGGCCCCTGCCGGTGAGGTCCTCGATGATCGGGACGATGTCGCCCACGGTCTCACCGGGGATGAAGCGGTCGACGACCTGTTTCGTCCCGGGGGCCGCCGAGATCAGGCGTCGCATCCGGTCGCTGCGCGACGCGGCGAGAATCACGGGACCCAGCACGGGGAACCTCCACACGAACAAGCAACACAAGGCCGCGGCCCGACGATTCGGGGGCGGCACGGAGAACCACCGTGAAAGTAAAGGTTTCCTCAGATCGTCGGCCATCGACAGCTGTCACGCATCCGCGCACATGATCTCAGACAGATGTATGAAGGCCCGGCGGAAATGGGAGAGAATGCCCGAGTGACAACCGGTGACAAGGGTGACTACCAGGAGCTGGTCGACGAGATCTCGGAGCTGCTCGGCGCCCCGGCGACCCTGGAGAACCGGAACTTCGAGCTGATCGCCTTCGGCGCCTACGACAGCGAGGGCGACCTGGATCCGTCCGCCCTGGACCCGGTGCGCACCCGCTCGATCCTCACCCGCCGCTCCACATCGGCCGTCCGCCACTGGTTCGAGGGCTTCGGCATCACCCGGGCGACCGGTCCGGTGCGGATCCCGCGGACCCCGGAGGCGGGCGTGTACCGGGGACGGATCTGCCTTCCGGTCCGCCATCGGGGTGTCGTCCTCGGGTATGTCTGGCTCCTGGACTACGACCCGGGGCCCAGTGAGCAGCAACTGGCCGCGGCCATGCTGGTGACCGCGCGGATCGGCGCGCTGCTGGCGGACGAGGCCCAGCACGGCGCGGACCTGACCCGGGAGCTGCGGGCGGTGCTGACCGCCGAGCCGGGCTGGCCGCGGGACATGGCGGTGGCGGAGCTGCGGACGGCCCTGGGCTCCGGCGCGGACGGCCCGCACACGGTGGTGTGCGTGGCCCCCTGGCCGTCGGCGGACCCGGACGACGCCCCCTCGGTCCGTACCCTGCCGGGCGCCAGGGCCCTGTGCGCGATCCCCTGGGGCGGGGGCACCTCCCACGCCCTCGATGCGGTGGGGGGCAGTGGCCAGAGCCTGGTCCTGCTGGTCAGCCTGCGCTCCACGGACACCCTGACACCGGCGGTGTCGGCGGCGACCCGCCTGCTGGAGCGGGCGGCCGCGTCGGGGTCCGGCGGCGCGGGCCGCACCGGTGCCGGGACCGGAGGAGCCTCCGCTCAGGACGGGACGACCGGACGGGACGGTCCGGGCCGGACCACGCCGGGTGGCGGCGGGGTGGCCGCCGGGATCGCCGGGGCGCGGACGGGGCTCGCCGAGCTGGGTACCGCGTGGGCGGAGGCCTCGGCGGCGGCGCGGGCCGCGCTGGCGGAACCGCGGCTGGGACCGGTCGCGCGGTGGGCGGCCATCGGGCCGTACCGGCTGCTCACCGCGCTGCCGCCTCGGGCCGCGCACGACCCCGCCCTGCACGGGCTGCTCTCCCCCGCCCACCGGGAGCTGGCCCGCACCGCCGAGGCCTACCTGGACTGCGCGGGCCAGGCCGGCCGCACCGCCGCCGCGCTGGGCATCCACCGCCAGACCCTGTACTACCGGCTGTCCCGGGTGGAACAGCTCACCGGCCTCGACCTGGACGACGGCGAGGACCGCCTGCTGCTGCACATGGCACTGAAGGCGGCGCGGCTCTAGGTCCTGTCGTCAAACTCCCGTCGTCCGCCCGGAGGGCGGGCCTCGCGGCGTCAGGTGCGTGCTCTGGGGGTCCCCCCTGCTCGAAGAGCTTGGGGGAGTGCCGGGCCCTGGCCCTCGTACTGGATGTACTTGGGTCAGGGCCCGGTGCGGCGAGTGGGGGTCCCCCCTGCTCGAAGAGCTTGGGGGAGCGTGCATGGCGTCGCGGGGCAGACGGGAGTTTGACGACAGGGCCTAGGCCCTGTCGGAGTCGCGTTCGGTTCCTTCGATGACCCGGCGCAGGCCCTCGGTGAGCTGGTCGGCGTCGGTCGCGGAGTCGGAATCGAAGAGCCACTGCACCATCAGGCCCTGCAACAGGGTCTGGTAGAAGCGGCCTTCGCTGTCGACGACCTCCTCGCTCTGGTCGGCCTCGGGGATGCCGTTGAACAGCGGCAGCAGCCCGGAACGACCCTGCTGTTCCGCCTCCACCAGCATCTTGCGCACCTCGGGGAGCCGGTCGCCCTGGAGGACGATCTCGAAGCCCAGCAGCCAGATCCCCCGTGACTCGGGCATCGAGCGGATGATGTTCGCCCACACCTCGCGGAAGCGCTCGAGCGAGCCGGGAGGCGCCTCGGTGGTCCCGCCCGCGCCCCATCCGGGTTCGAACCGGTCGCCCATCCCCTCGATGAGGGAGACGTACGCCTGCACCAGCAGCGCGTCCTTCGAGCCGTAGTGGTAGCCGATCGAGGCGAGGTTGGTCCCCGACTCCTTCACGATGTCGCGCGCGGTCGTGCGCACGAAGCCCTTCTGCAGCAGGCAGCGCTTGGCGCCGTCCAGCAGGTCCTCACGGTGTCCCATGCCGGCCACCCTACCCGCGATCCATACAACCGTCCTAGACAACTGATTTATACGAACGTTCTAGACAGGCGTTTAAGACGCCCGTACATTGCGGGGCATGACGAACTCGACGAGCACCACCACGACCCCGCCCCCCGTGAACCCGCCACGCGCGGGGCGCCGCGAATGGACCGCTCTCGGCGTGCTGATGCTGCCGCTGCTGCTGGTCTCGATGGACGTCTCGGTCCTGTACTTCGCCATCCCGGCGATCAGCGCCGACCTGGAGCCGAGCGGCACCCAGCAGCTGTGGATCTTCGACATCTACGCCTTCGTCCTGGCCGGGCTGCTGATGACGATGGGGTCGCTCGGCGACCGCATCGGCCGCCGCAAACTGCTGCTGATCGGCGCCGCCGCCTTCGGAGTCGCCTCGCTGGCGGCGGCGTACGCGGGCAGCGCCGAGACCCTGATCGCCGCCCGCGCCGTCCTCGGCATCGGCGGGGCGACCCTGATGCCGTCCACGATGGCGCTGGTGCGCACGATGTTCGCCGACCCCGCCCAGCGCGCGAAGGCGATCGGTATCTGGTCGGGCGTGATGACCGCGGGGATCGCGCTCGGCTCCGTGCTGAGCGGTGTGCTGGTCCAGTTCTTCTGGTGGGGGTCGGTGTTCCTGGTCAACCTGCCCGCGATGGTGCTGTTGCTGGTGCTGGGCCCGCTCCTGCTGCCGGAGTCGAAGAGCTCCGAGCCGGGCCGCTTCGACCTGCTGAGCGTGCCCCTGTCCATGGCGGCGGTGCTGCCCGTGATCTACGGCCTGAAGAAGATCCCGTCCGAGGGCGTCCACACGCTGTACGTCGTCTCCGTCGCCGTCGGCCTGCTCTTCGCCGCCCTCTTCGTCCGCCGTCAGCGCACGGCGGCCTCGCCGATGATCTCGCCGGCCCTGTTCCGCGGCCGGGGCTTCGCGCCCGCGGTGGTCCTCAACCTGGTCTCGTCCTTCGCGATGCTGGGCTCGGCGTTCTTCACCACGCAGTACCTCCAGTCGGTGCTCGGCAAGAGCGCGATGGAGGCGGCCCTGTGGGCGCTGCTGCCGTCCGTGCCGATCGGGATGGCCGCGCCGGTGGCCGCCGCGCTCGTCCAGAAGGGCGTCAACCGCGCCTACGTCGTGACGGCGGGCTTCGCGGTCGCCGCGGTGGGCTACGGCATGCTGGCCCTGGCCGGCACGGACTCGCTCTGGCTGGTGCTGGCCGCGAGCGGCGTCCTCGCCTCCGGCATCGTGACGGTGCTGTCCCAGATGACCGACCTGGCGCTGAGCGCGGCCCCGGTGGAGAAGGCGGGCGCGGCCTCCTCACTGCTGGAGACCGGCGCGGAGTTCGGCGGCGCCCTGGGCATGGCGGTCCTCGGCTCGATCGGCACGGCGATCTACCGCCACGGGATCCCGGACTCGGCCCCGGCGGCGGCCCACGAGACCCTGGGTGGCGCGCTGGCCGTCGCCGGTCACCTGCCGGGGCGCGCGGGAGACGCCCTGGCCACCGCCGCCCGGGAGGCCTTCACCAGCGGAATGCACGGCGCGGCGCTCACCGGCGCGGCGGTCCTGCTCCTCGCGGCGGCCGGTGCGCCGACGACACTGCGCCGCATCCTCGTCAGGGAGACGGCGGCGCCCGTCGCAAAGTCCGAGGCGGCAAAGGCCGCGGCCTGAGAACACACAATCGCCGGACGGGGCTCAAGCAGCCCGTCCGGCGATTGAGGACGAGCCCGTTCAGGGCGAACGGGGGTCCGGGGGCAGCGCCCCCGGAGACGGTGACCTCAGACCAGGTTCACCGAACGAGCCGACGTCGCCCCGATCTCCTCGGCGACCTCCGCCAGGACCCCCGCGGGCACCGTGTCGTCGACGGTCAGCACCGCCAGCGCCTCCCCGCCCGCGGCCGCGCGGGCGACCTGCATACCGGCGATGTTGATGCCGGCCTCGCCGATGACACGGCCGACGGTGCCGACGACGCCCGGACGGTCCTCGTAGCGCAGGACGACCATGTGGTCGGCGAGCGCGAGGTCGACGTCGTACTCACCGACCGCGACGATCTTCTGGAGGTGCTTGGGGCCGGCCAGCGTGCCGGAGACGGAGATCTCCTCGCCGTCCGCGAGCGTGCCGCGCACGGTGACGACGTTGCGGTGGTCGGCCGACTCCGAGCTGGTGGTCAGGCGCACCTCCACGCCCCGCTCCTGGGCGAACAGCGGCGCGTTGACGTAGGACACCGTCTCGTCGACGACGTCCTCGAAGACGCCCTTGAGCGCGGAGAGCTCCAGCACCTTCACGTCGTGCTGGGTGATCTCGCCGTACACCTCGACGTCGAGGCGGACCGCCACCTCGCCGGCGAGCGCGGTGAAGATGCGGCCGAGGCGCTCGGCAAGCGGCAGGCCCGGCTTGACGTCCTGGGCGATGACGCCGCCCTGGACGTTCACCGCGTCCGGGACCAGTTCCCCGGCGAGGGCGAGGCGGACGGACCTGGCGACGGCGATGCCGGCCTTCTCCTGGGCCTCGTCGGTGGAGGCGCCCAGGTGCGGGGTGGACACGACCTGGTCGAACTCGAACAACGGCGAGTCCGTGCACGGCTCCTTGGCGTACACGTCCAGACCGGCGCCCGCCACACGGCCCTCCTTGAGAGCCGAGTACAGCGCCTGCTCGTCGACGATCCCGCCGCGCGCGGCGTTGACGATGCGCACGGTCGGCTTGACCTTGTGCAGCGCCTCCGCGCCGATCAGGCCGAGGGTCTCGGGCGTCTTGGGCAGGTGCACGGTGATGAAGTCGGAGACCTCGAGCAGCTCGTCCAGCGTCAGCACCTTGACGCCCATCTGCGCGGCCCGCGCGGGCTGCACGTACGGGTCGTAGGCGACGACCTTCATGCCGAAGGCCGACATGCGCTGAGCGACCAGGGCGCCGATGCGGCCGAGGCCGACGACGCCGAGGGTCTTCTCGGCGAGTTCCACGCCGGTGTACTTGCTGCGCTTCCACTCGCCGTTCTTCAGCGCGGCGTTGGCCTGCGGGATGTTGCGGGCGGTGGCCAGGATCAGGCCGCAGGCCAGTTCGGCGGCGGTCACGATGTTGGAGGTCGGGGCGTTGACGACCATCACGCCGGCCTTGGTGGCGGCGGAGACGTCGACGTTGTCCAGGCCGACGCCGGCTCGTGCGACGACCTTGAGCTTGTTCGCCGCGGCGACGGCCTCGGCGTCGACCTTGGTCGCCGAGCGGATCAGGATCGCGTCCACGTCGGCGATGGCGGGGAGCAGTTCGGCCCGGTCGGCGCCGTTGCAGTGCCGGATCTCGAAGTCCGGTCCGAGCGCGTCGACGGTCGCGGGCGACAGCTCTTCAGCAATGAGTACGACGGGTTTCGAGCTCACGTGAGTCCTCACAGATCTGGGGGCACCTCCCATGCCTTGAAGCTAGGGGGGAGCATGCGGACGGCCGTGTCCCGACGGCCGCAGGCGGAGGAGGGGGCTAGCCGCGTGGAAGACGCACGACGCTGTGGGCCTGACGCGTTGTAGTTCAGAAGTGTAATGGCGCCGGGTGCATCGTATTGCGCCACCGCGGAAGGATCACCCGTCCGTGGCTGGACGGTCGGGACAACACCGGAAACCGGTCACGGCCGGCGGTGTCGCCCGGTCGCCGAAGGGGCCGGAGCGGTACGGCTCCGGCCCCTTCGGGGTGAGGCTCACGCCTCCTCGTTCACCCAGCTCATGAGCTTGCGCAGCTCCTTGCCGGTGGTCTCCAGCAGGTGCTCGGAGTCCTGCTTCTTGTACTCGTTGTACTTCTTCAGACCGCCGTGGTACTCGTCCATCCAGGTGCGCGCGAAGGAGCCGTCCTGGATCTCGGCGAGGACCTTCTTCATCTCGGCCTTGGTGGCGTCGGTGATGATGCGCGGGCCGGTGACGTAGTCGCCCCACTCGGCGGTCTCGGAGATCGACCAGCGCATCTTCTCCAGGCCGCCCTCGTACATGAGGTCGACGATCAGCTTCAGCTCGTGCAGGCACTCGAAGTAGGCGATCTCCGGCTGGTAGCCCGCCTCGACCAGGGTCTCGAAGCCGGCCTTCACCAGCGCCGCGGTGCCACCGCACAGGACGGCCTGCTCACCGAACAGGTCGGTCTCGGTCTCCTCGGTGAAGGTCGTCTTGATGACGCCGGCGCGGGTGCCGCCGATGCCCTTGGCGTACGACAGGGCCAGCGCGAAGGCGTTGCCCGAGGCGTCCTGCTCGACGGCGACGATGCAGGGAACGCCGCGGCCCTCCTCGTACTGGCGGCGCACCAGGTGGCCCGGGCCCTTCGGGGCGACCATGCAGACGTCCACACCGGCCGGGGGCTTGATGAAGCCGAAGCGGATGTTGAGGCCGTGGCCGAAGAACAGCGCGTCGCCGTCCTTCAGGTTCGGGGCGATGGACTCCTCGTAGACCTGGGCCTGGATCGGGTCCGGCACCAGGATCATGATGACGTCGGCCTCCGCGGTGGCCTCGGCCGGGGTGACCACGCGCAGGCCCTGCTCCTCGGCCTTGGCCTTGGAGTTGGAGCCCTCGTGGAGACCGACCCGGACGTCGACACCGGAGTCGCGCAGCGACAGGGCGTGGGCGTGGCCCTGGCTGCCGTAGCCGATGACCGCGACCTTGCGGCCCTGGATGATGGACAGGTCGGCGTCAGCGTCGTAGAACAGCTCGGCCACTTTGGGTTCTCTCCTTGGTGTGCAGTTTGTGCTTCCCACCGTATGCCGGTGAGGGGACGGGAGGTCTGGGAGTCTCGATATCCGGGCGGCCGGTGTCACCCGACCGCCCGGACCCGGATCACGCGGAGCGGTCCAGGGCGCGCAGCGACCGGTCGGTGATGGAGCGGGCGCCGCGTCCGATCGCGATCGTTCCGGACTGGACCAGCTCCTTGATGCCGAACGGCTCCAGCATCCTGAGCATGGCCGACAGCTTGTCGCTGGACCCGGTGGCCTCGACGGTCACGGCCTCCGGGGAGACGTCGACGGTCTTGGCGCGGAACAGCTGGACGATCTCGACGATCTGGGAACGCGTCTCGTTGTCGGCGCGCACCTTCACCAGGACGAGTTCGCGCTGCACGGCGTGCGACGGCTCCAGCTCGACGATCTTCAGCACGTTGACCAGCTTGTTGAGCTGCTTGGTCACCTGCTCCAGCGGGAAGTCCTCGACGCTGACCACGATGGTGATGCGGGAGATGTCGGGGTGCTCGGTGACGCCGACCGCGAGGGAGTCGATGTTGAAGCCGCGGCGGGAGAACAGGGCGGCGATCCGGGCGAGGATGCCGGGCGTGTTCTCGACGAGGACCGAGAGGGTGTGCTTGGACATGGTTCTCACTCAGCTCTCTGTCAGTCGTCGCTGTCGCCGAAGTCGGGACGGACGTCCCGGGCGGCCATGATCTCGTCGTTGGAGGTGCCGGCCGCGACCATCGGCCAGACCATCGCGTCCTCGTGGACGATGAAGTCGACGACGACCGGGCGGTCGTTGATGGAGTTCGCCTCCTCGATGACCTTGTCGAGGTCCTCCGGGGACTCGCAGCGGATGGCGTAGCAGCCCATGGCCTCCGACAGCTTCACGAAGTCGGGGACCCGGGTGCCCCTGGCGTCCGGGTTGACGTCGTCGGGGCCGGAGTGCAGCACCGTGTTGGAGTACCGCTGGTTGTAGAACAGGGTCTGCCACTGGCGGACCATCCCGAGGGCGCCGTTGTTGATGACGGCGACCTTGATCGGGATGTTGTTGAGCGCGCAGGTGGTGAGTTCCTGGTTGGTCATCTGGAAGCAGCCGTCGCCGTCGATCGCCCAGACGGTCTTCTGCGGCTGTCCGGCCTTGGCGCCCATCGCGGCCGGGACGGCGTAGCCCATGGTTCCGGCGCCGCCGGAGTTCAGCCAGGTGGCGGGCTTGTCGTACTGGATGAAGTGCGCGGCCCACATCTGGTGCTGACCGACGCCCGCGGCGAAGACCGTGCCCTCGGGGGCGAGCTGCCCGATGCGCTCGATGACCTGCTGCGGGGAGAGCGAGCCGTCCGCGGGCTGCTCGTAGCCGAGCGGGTAGGTCTCGCGCCAGCGGCCGAGGTCGTTCCACCAGGCGGTGTAGTCGCCGCGGTGGCCCTCGCTGTGCTCCTTCTGGACGGCCTGGATCAGGTCGGCCAGGACCTCGCGGGCGTCCCCGACGATCGGCACGTCGGCGGCGCGGTTCTTGCCGATCTCGGCCGGGTCGATGTCGGCGTGGACGATCTTGGCGTACGGGGCGAAGCTGTCCAGCTTGCCGGTGACGCGGTCGTCGAAGCGGGCTCCGAGGGCGACGATCAGGTCGGCCTTCTGCAGCGCGGTGACGGCGGTGACCGCACCGTGCATGCCCGGCATTCCCACGTGCAGCGGGTGGCTGTCGGGGAATGCGCCGAGCGCCATCAGCGTGGTGGTGACGGGCGCTCCGGTGAGTTCCGCGAGGACCTTCAGTTCGGTGGTGGCGCCGGCCTTGATGACGCCGCCGCCGACGTAGAGCACGGGCCGACGCGAGGAGGTGATGAGCTTGGCCGCCTCGCGGATCTGCTTGGCGTGCGGCTTGGTGACCGGGCGGTAGCCGGGCAGGTCCATGACCGGCGGCCAGGAGAAGGTCGTCTGCGTCTGCAGCACGTCCTTCGGAATGTCGACCAGGACCGGACCGGGGCGACCGGTCGAGGCGATGTGGAACGCCTCCGCGATCGTCTTGGGGATGTCCTCGGCCCTGGTGACCAGGAAGCTGTGCTTGGTGATCGGCATCGTGATGCCGACGATGTCCGCCTCCTGGAAGGCGTCCGTGCCGATCGCCTTGGAGACGACCTGGCCAGTGATCGCGACCAGCGGCACCGAGTCCATGTTCGCGTCGGCGATGGGCGTCACCAGGTTGGTGGCACCGGGGCCCGAAGTGGCCATGCAGACGCCGACCTTGCCGGTCGCCTGCGCGTAACCGGTGGCCGCGTGGCCCGCGCCCTGTTCGTGGCGGACGAGCACGTGGCGCACCCGGCTGGAGTCCATCATCGGGTCGTAGGCGGGAAGGATCGTGCCGCCGGGAATGCCGAATACGGTGTCGACCCCGACCTCCTCAAGCGAGCGGATGAGGGACTTCGCACCCGTGACGCGCTCGGGCGCGGACGGGTGTCCTCCGGATCGGGGCCGCGGCTGCGGATGAGGGGCCCCGGTGGCCTGCTCGGTCATCGGCATTCTCTTCTCGACGCTGAGGGTTTTTGCGAGGTTTGGGCGGAGTTCGGACGCGGCACGCCAGGTGCTCGTGCAACAAAAAACCCCTCGTGCCGCAAGGCAAGCGAGGGGAAGCGCGCCGGTGTGGTCGCCGGGTTCCGGATCATTGTCCGGTGGGTCCCAGCTCAGCCGACGCGCTGTCCAAGTACGAGAATTCGGGTGCGCATGGAAATGACCCTCCCTCCGGCACGCACCCGGTGTCAAGTGGGTGGGACGGGAGTCTCATCATGTGAGCGGAGGGCCGTCCCGCCTCCGAGGGCGGCGGGCACCGCCGCGGTGAAGGCCCCGGCGCGTCCCCCGGCGAACACCGGTTCGGCCGGGCCGTGCGGCACCGGGTAGCCGCCGGAGGTGAGCGCCCGGCGCAGCCGGTACTCGTCCAGCGGGCCGGAGAACGCCATGCCCTGACCGTGGGTGCAGCCCATCGCGCGCAGGGCCACGACCTGCTCCGGCAGGTCCACGCCGTCGGCCACGGAGCGGAGCCCGAGGTCGGCGGCGATGCGGAGCAGACCACTGGTGATCTTGTGCAACCGGGCGGACTCGACGACGCCCTCGACCAGGCTGCGGTCGAGCTTCAGCACGTCGACGGGGAGCCTTCTGAGGGCCGTGACCGCCCCGTGGCCGCTGCCGAAGCCGTCCAGGGCGATGCGCACACCGAGCCGCCGGAGGGCGGCCAGACGGCGCTCCAGCTCGTCCAGCGGCACCCGCGGGTCGGGGGCGGACAGCTCGATCACCAGGGATCCGGACGGCAGCCCGTGCCGGGTCAGCAGGGCCTCCACGGAGCCGGGCGGCAGCGAGCGATCCACCAGACGGCGGGCGCCCATCCGGACCACCACGGACACGTTCGGACCGGTCGAGGCGCGGTCGGCGGCCTGTGCGACGGCCTCCTCCAGCATCCAGCGGCCCAGTTCGGCCGTCCTTTCGCTGTCCTCGGCCACCCGCAGGAACTCGGCGGGGGTGAAGAGCACGCCCTGCGAGGAGCGCCAGCGCGCCTGCGCGGCGACCGAGGTGATCCCGCCGTCCTCCAGGCGGACCACCGGCTGGTGCAGCAGGGTGAACTCGCCCTCGTGCAGGGCGTTTCTGAGCCGGGTGGCCAGCTCCGCCCTGCGGACGACGTCCTGCTGCATCTGCGGCTTGTACAGCTCGACCCGGCCCTTGCCGGCCGCCTTGGCGCGGTACATGGCGAGGTCGGCGTTGCGCAGCAGCTCCCCCGCGTCGAGGCCCGGCTCGGCGAAGGCCACCCCGATGGACGCGGCCACGCGCACGTCGTCGCCGTCGATGAGGTACGGATGCGACAGCGTCACCCTGAGGCGGTCGGCGAGCTCCAGGATGTGCCGTTCGCGGGCGGTGCGGTCGCGGGTGCCGTCCCCGACGATCAGGGTCGCGAACTCGTCGCCCCCGAGTCGGGACGCGGTGTCCCCGTGCCGTACCGCCTCGTGGAGTCTGCGGGCGGCCTGGACGAGCAGCTCGTCCCCGGCCTGGTGACCGATCGTGTCGTTGACTGCCTTGAAGCCGTCGAGGTCGATGAAGAGCACGGCCGTGCCGTGGTCGGTCGAGCGGCGACCGGACAGGGCCTGCCGGACACGTTTGGTGAACAGCGCCCGGTTGGGCAGGTCGGTGAGCGGGTCGTGCTCGGCGTTGTGCTGGAGCTGCGCCTGGAGGCGCACCCGCTCGGTCACATCCCTGCTGTTGAAGATGAGGCCGCCGTGGTGGCGGTTGACGGTCGACTCCACGTTGAGCCAGCCGCCGTTGCCGGAGCGGAAGCGGCACTCGATGCGCGTGGTGGGCTCTTCGAGCGGGCTGGCGACCAGGAAACGGCGCACCTCGTGCACCACGGAGCCCAGGTCCTCCGGATGGATGATCCCCGCCAGTTCGGTGCCGACCAGTGCCTCCGCCGGCCGCCCGTACACCCCGGCGGCGGCCGGGGAGACGTACCGCAGGACGCCGTTGGGCGCGGCGATCATGATGACGTCGCTCGAGCCCTGCACCAGGGAGCGGAAGTGGTTCTCCTTCTGGGCCAGCTCCTGGGTGAGGGCGATGTTGTCGCGCAGCACGATGCCCTGGCGCACGACGAGCACCAGCACGACGGCGCCGGCGGTGATCAGCACCACGCGGTCGACGCTGTGGCCGTTGAGGGCGTTGTACAGGACTCCCAGCGTGCACACGGCCGCGGCGAGGTACGGGGTGAGGGCGGCGAGGGAGCCGGCCAGGGGCCGGCCGGCCGGATACCGGTCGGGATCCTCCTCCGGTGCGGGCGGCCCGCCGTGCGCGGGGCGCGCGACCGCGGAATGCTGCCTGGGCACATGGACGACCGGCCCGCGGACGTGGCCGTCGGGGCCGCGCCCGTGGGCGTCGGCCACGCGCGCGTGCCCGTCGGCGGAGCGCGCGTCCGGGTCGCACCCGTCCGGCTGGTGCCCCTGGGCCTGGCACGGGCCCGTCCGGTACGGGTGTTCCGGATCGTACGGGTGGTACGCGTCGACGTCGTGCCGCTCCGCGGCCTGCTGTCCGGGGCGGGGCGCCGCCCAGGGGGCGTACGCCAGGAGAAGGGAGCCGGCGAACCAGCCGGCGTCGAGCAGTTGCCCCGAGCGGTAGCTGTTGTGCAGCAGCGGCGAGGTGAACAGCGCGTCGCACAGCACGGTCAGGGCGAGCCCGCCGATCGCCGTGTTCACGGCGGTGCGGTTGATCGGGGAACACCGGAAGTGCAGCGCGAGCACCATGGAGACCAGGGCGATGTCCAGCAGCGGGTACGCCAGTGAGAGCGCGGTGTGCGCGACGCTCGACCCGTCGAACCTGGCCGCCTGGGCGAGGGCGAGGCTCCAGGACAGGGTGAGCAGCGAGCCGCCGATCAGCCACGAGTCCAGCGCCAGGCACACCCACCCGGCCCTGTTCGCCGGCCGCTTGGCGAGCACGAGCAGGCCGACGATCGCGGGCGGCGCGAAGCACAGGAAGAACAGGTCGGCGCAACTGGGACTGGGCACGGACACGCCGAGGACGACCTCGTACCACCCCCAGACCGCGTTGCCCAGGGCCGCCATCGCCGAGGAGAGGGCGAACAGCAGCCAGGCTGTTCGAAAGCGGACGTGACGGCCGCGGGCGTACAGCGCGCACGAGACCGCGGCGGTGCCGGCCGCGGCACTCAGCCCGAAGTCGCCCATGAACAGCGCCACCTTGCTGGAACCCCAGCCGCACGCGGCACCGATGGCGAATCCCGCGCACACCAGGGCCAGCAGGAGCTGCGGCGCCACTCTCGAACGGACGACGGCGGCCGGCGGGGGCAGCAGCACCCCCGGTTCGGACGGCGGCCGCAGCGCGCCGTCGAACGCGGTCATGGCAGGCGATGGCGGGCTCACCGGGGCCTCCCGGTCCGTGCGGCCGGGTCTCCCGGCTTCCGGTGCGCCGGGTGGGCATGCCTCCGGCGACCGCCGGGCCTGCGGTGGTGATGACCGTGATGACTGTGGTGGCCGCGTCTGCGCGCGGCCGTGTGCCAGGGCCGCCGCCGACGGCCCCGCCGCGTCGGATCGTTCGTCCATAGGCCGTGCATCGCCCGTCGCCCCCCTCGCAGTGTGGAATGTCCGTCCCCGGCGCCGAACTGTGCGCGGCGCGGCCCCTGTCGGGACGATACACCAGTCTCGTCACTCAGGGACATAGCGTCTCTACGCTCCGTGACGACCAGCGCCAATGTGGGTACGGACCGCGTTCGAAGAGTCGCGGACCGTACCCGAAGCGGATCAGGCGCCTGCCGTGCCCGTCGTGAGGACCACGTTGGCGAGTGGCTCCCGGTTCACGAAACGGCGCAACTGGTCCGTCAGAAGCCGTGTGGCGCGCGGCAGGAAGGCGGACGTGGGACCGCCGACATGGGGGCTGATCAGCACGCCCGGCGCGTGCCACAGGGGGTGGCCCGGGGGCAGCGGCTCAGGGTCGGTGACGTCGAGGGCGGCGGTCAGACGGCCGCTGTCCAGCTCGGCGAGCAGTGCCTCGGTGTCGACCACGGCGCCGCGCGCGACGTTGACCAGCAGCGCGCCGTCCTTCATCCGCGCCAGGAAGTCCGCGTTCACCAGCCCGCGCGTGGCCTTGGTCAAGGGCGTGGACAGGACGACGACATCGGCCTGCGGGAGCAGGGAGGGCAGATCGGTGAACGGATGCACCGGGCCGCGCTCCGTGGTGCGCGCGGAGCGCGCCACCCGCGCCACCCGCGCGACCTCGAAGGGCACGAGCCGGTCCTCGATGGCGGCCCCGATCGAGCCGTAGCCGACGATGAGGACGTTCTTGTCGGCGAGGGCGGGACGGAAGCCGCCGCCCCACTCGCCCCGGTCCTGGGCCCGGACGAAGCCGGGGACGCCGCGCAGCGAGGCCAGGATCAACGTCAGGGCGAGCTCACTGGTACTCGCCTCGTGCACCCCGCGCGCGTTGCACAGCCGTACGCCCGGCGGCAGGTCGCGCAGACCCGGCTCCACCTGGTCCGTGCCGGCGGACAGTGTCTGCACGACCCGCACGGAACTCATCCGGGGCAGCGGGCGCCGCCCGACGCCGCCGGGCTTCATGTACGGCACGACGTAGAAGGCGCAGTCGGCGGGGTCCGCGGGGAACTCCTCGGCGCCGTCCCAGAAGCGGTAGGAGAGCCCCTGCGGAAGCCCCTCGATCTCGTCCGGCGGAATGGGCAGCCACACGTCAGCAGTCATGCTCAGGAGGCTATGCCAGGGGCACGTGGAGCCAGAGGTTAGGTTGGTGGGCCCCGAGAGAGGGAGGGTTACGGCCAAGTGGAGCGCAGGACGATCGGCGCGGCGGCACTCGCGGTGGGGGCCGTGGGACTGGGGTGCATGCCGATGAACTGGGCGTACAGCGCGTCGCGGCGGCGGGGAGCGGATTCGCTCAGGGCCGTGCACCGGGCGCTGGACCTGGGCTCGACCCTTCTGGACACGGCCGACATGTACGGCCCGTTCACCAACGAGCTGCTGCTGGGGCGGGCGCTGAGGGGGCGGCGGTCCGACGCCTTCGTCTCGACGAAGGTCGGCCTCCTGGTGGGCGAGCAGCACATCGTGGCCAACGGCCGTCCCGGCTATGTACGGCGGGCCTGCGACGCCTCGCTCAGGCGTCTCCAGACCGACGTGATCGACCTCTACCAGCTGCACCGCGCCGACCCGGAGGTCCCCGTCGAGGAGACCTGGGGGGCGATGGCGGAACTCGTGCGGGCCGGGAAGGTGCGGGCGCTCGGCCTGTGCGCGGTGGGTGCGCGCGGCCGACGCCGGTCCGGTGCGCGTCTGCACGACGGGACGATCCGCCAGCTGGAGCGGGTGCAGCAGGTCTTCCCGGTCAGCGCGGTGCAGGCGGAGCTGTCGGTGTGGTCGCCCGAGGCGCTGGAGTCGTTGCTGCCGTGGTGCGCCGAGCGCGGGGTCGGTTTCCTGGCGGCGATGCCGTTGGGCAACGGCTTCCTGACCGGCACCCTCACCCCGGGCCAGGGGTTCGAGCCGGACGACGTGCGGGCCCGGCATCCCCGCTTCACCGCCGAGATGATGGCCGGGAACCAGCCGATCGTGGCCGGGCTGCGGCGGACGGCCGCCCGGCACGGCGAGGACGTCACCCCGGCCCAGGTGGCCCTGGCGTGGGTACTGGCCCAGGGCCGGCACGTGATCCCGGTCCCCGGCACCAAGCAGGAGCGCTGGGTGACGGAGAACGCGGGCGCGGCAGGGCTGCGGCTGACGGCCGGCGATCTGGCCGAACTGGGCCGGCTGCCGGCGGCCCGGGGTTCCTGGGACTGAGCCGGCCCGTGGACGCGGCCGCTCCGGGCCGGCGACCCGGCCGTCAGGGCGGTGCGGGCGTGGGATGCGGGCGATCGGGAACCTGGGAGGCTCGGGCGGTGTAAGACAGGTGGAACCTCCGCGTCGAAGGGACGAAGATCGTGCAACGTCGAGCTGTGACGGGCGTGCTGGCCGCCGCCCTGCTGCTGACGGCCGGCTGCTCCTCCGGGGGCCCGTCGGCCGAGGGGGGCGGCATGGCGCCCGGCCGTGCGACGGCGGTGTCCTCGCCCTCGGCACCGGCACCCACGGAGAGCGCGCCGCCGGCCAAGGGCTCGGTGAAGGTCCTGCGCACGGTCGCGGAGGGCCTGAACAGCCCCTGGGGGCTGGCCCCGCTCCCCGGCGGCGGTCTCCTCGTCTCCTCCCGT
The DNA here is from genome assembly GCF_052663305.1 of Streptomyces cyslabdanicus. Taxonomy (NCBI): domain Bacteria; kingdom Bacillati; phylum Actinomycetota; class Actinomycetes; order Kitasatosporales; family Streptomycetaceae; genus Streptomyces; species Streptomyces cyslabdanicus. The sequence continues at coordinate 76,677 of NZ_JBQRUW010000054.1, read as the reverse complement.
GACAAGGCAACGATCACGCGGATCGACGAGAAGACGGGGCAGAAGACCGAACTGGGCAGGGTGTCGGGGGTCGCACCGGAGGGCGAGGGCGGCCTGCTGGGCATCGCACTGTCCCCGGACTACGCCTCCGACCACATGATCTACGCCTACTTCACCTCGGCCTCGGACAACCGCATCGTCCGGATGCTGTACGACGACAGGAAACCGGCCGGAATGCAACTGGGCGCACCCGACACCATCTTCAAGGGCATCCCCAAGGGGGTCATCCACAACGGCGGCCGGATCGCCTTCGGCCCCGACAGGATGCTGTACGCGGGCACGGGCGAGACCGGTGACCGTGGCCTGGCCCAGGACAGGAAGTCCCTGGGCGGCAAGATCCTGCGACTGACCCCGGACGGCCGGCCCGCCCCGGGCAACCCGTTCCCCGACTCCCCCGTGTACTCGTACGGCCACCGCAATGTGCAGGGCCTGGCCTGGGACGACAAGCAGCGCCTGTTCGCCTCCGAGTTCGGCCAGGACACCTGGGACGAGCTGAACGCGATCAAGCCGGGTGACAACTACGGCTGGCCGGAAGCGGAGGGCAAGTCGAACGACCCGAGGTTCCACAACCCGATCGCCCAGTGGCACACGGACGTGGCCTCCCCCAGCGGCATCGCCTACGCCCAGGGCTCCGTCTGGATGGCGAGTCTGAAGGGCGAGCGCCTGTGGCGCATCCCCCTGCGCGGCACCAAGCTCTCGGCGGCCCCCGAGGCCTTCCTGACCGGCACCTACGGCCGCCTGCGCACGGTGGCCTCGGCGGGCGGCGACAAGCTCTGGCTGGTCACCAGCAACACCGACGGCCGCGGCACTCCGCAGAAGGGCGACGACCGGATCCTCGAACTGGAGGTGAAGTAGGCCCCGGCCCTCATTCCCCGGCGGTTCCGGCCTCCTCCGCGGGAGGCTCGGGTGGCCGTACGACGACCTTCCCGGAGGCAAGGTCGATCGGCCCACGACCGGGGTCGGTGTCGCCGACGTCCTCCCGGGTCAGTTCCAGCCGGTTCTGCTCGTCCCGGGTGTGCTTGCGGCCGGGCGCGAACAGTTCCTCGAACACGTTGAACACGGCTTCCCTCCCGGTCGGCGCCTCACGGTCGTCCCGCGAACAGCCGGTCTTCGGATCCCGGCGGGAACAGGCCCAGCCGGTGGGCCAGTGCGGCCGCCTCTCCGCGGCCCGACACACCCATCTTGGCCAGGATGTTCGAGACGTGGACGCTGGCTGTCTTCGGCGAGATGAAGAGTTCCTCGGCTATCTGGCGGTTGGTGCGGCCGGCGGAGACCAGGCGCAGGACGTCGCGCTCCCGGCTGGTCAGGCCCAGGGCCTCGACGGGGTCGGTGTCAGCGGAGGGCTGCTGCGGGGTGCCGGTCAGGGCGAGGCGGCCGCGGCGGGCCAGCAGGGCGACGGAGTCGGCGAGCGGGCGGGCGCGCAGGTGCTCGGCGACGGCGTGCGCCAGGCGCAGCAGCTCGGTGGCACGGCCCCGCTGGTCCTCGTCGGTGCCGAGCAGGGCCTCGGCGAGGCGGAAGCGGACGCGGGCGAGGTCGTAGGGGCGTTCCAGTGTCTCGAAGGCGGCGACGATCTCGGCCCACTCCTCCTGGCAGCCGCGGCCCTCGGCGCGCAGCAGTTCGGCGCGCACCCAGCGTTCGTACGCCTGCCAGACGGGCACGTTGGTGGCCAGTGACTTGGCGGCGCCGCGGATGCGCTGCAAGGTCTCGGCGCGTCCGGGTGCGACGGCGGGCAGCCCTGCCGCGTGGGTCTCCACCGTGGCGGCGGTGAGCAGCAACTGCCAGCCGTAGCGCTGGGTGCCGGGTGGGAGGCCGTCGTCCAGGACGCGTTCGAGTGCGGCGCGGGCGTCCAGCAGGCGGCCCTCGCCCGCGGCGACCCCGATCGCGATCCGGGCGAGCGGCAGGGCGTGCTGGGGCGCCTGGTCGTGGGTGCCGAAGTTTTCGAGGGCCTCGGCCAGTTGGTCGGAGGCTTCGGCCAGATCACCGCGCTCGAAGGCGAGTTCGGCGCGGACCCTGGCGTGGAAGCCGCGTGGTTTGGCGTACTGGCCGACGCGCCAGGACCGGGAGGCCGCCTCGGCGGCCTCGTCCCAACGCCCCAGGGTGAACAGCGACTCGGCGAGATTGCCCCACACCCAGGCCTCGCTGTCCAGCAGTCCGAAGCGCCGGGTGAAGGCGATCCCCTGTTCCATGAGTGGCACGGCCTCGCGGGAGCGGCCGACGGACTCCAGTTCGTTGGGCAGGTTGACGTAGGAGCGGCCGGCGACGCCGGAGATGCCGTCGTCGACGGTGCGCTGGTTGACCTCGTACATCTCGGCGAGGCCCGCCTCGACGTCGCCGGCCTGGACCATGAGACCGCCCAGGGTGAGCCGCGCGTTCATCTCGATCTCGCAGGCGCCGACCATGCGCGCGTACTCCACGGCCCGTTCGGCGGCCGAGAGGGCGTCGGGTCCCGGCGCGTGCACCATGGACCACCGGGCGACGTCGGCCAGCACCTCCGCGTGCACCTCGGACGGCGGCAGCCCGCGCACCAGATCCTGCGCGGTGCCCAGTTCCCGCCAGCCGTCGCCGTGGTCCTTCGCCTGGACCAGCCAGGAGCGCTGGACCCAGAACCAGGCGGCCCGCAGCGGGTCGTTCTCCTCCTCCAGGAGACGCAGCGCCCGCTTGATGATCTTCATGGAGCGGTCCCGCTCCCCACAGAAGCGGCCGGCCACTGCGGCCTCGGCGAGCAGGTCGAGGTAGGTCAGTGGGGTGGTCGCCGGGTCGCAGCCGCACAGGGAGTACATCGCGGTGTAGTCGATGAGGCGCAGCCGGGAGCGTACGTCCTGCGGTGCGGCGTCCCACAGTTCCATCGCCCTTTCCAGCAGCCTCAGTTGCTCGCTGTAGGCGTGCCGGGCGCGGGCCGCGACGGAGCCCTCGAGGACGGCGGGCAGAGCCTTGGCCGGGTCGTGGGCGTGATACCAGTAGCTGGCCAGCCGGGTGACCCGCACGTCGGCCGGGACGAGCGTGGGGTCGGCCTCCAGGGCTTCGGCGTAGCGGCGGTTGAGGCGGGAGCGCTCGCCGGGCAGCAGGTCGTCGCCGACGGCCTCGCGCACCAGGGAGTGCCGGAAGCGGTAGCCGTCGCCGGTGGGGGCGGCGATGAGGATGTTGGCGTTCACGGCGCCCCGCAGTGCCTCGATGAGGTCGTCCTCGCCGAGCCGGGACACGGCCGCGAGCAGCCGGTGCTCGACGGTGGACCCGCCCTCGGCGGCGATCCTGACGATCCGCTGGGCGGGCTCGGGCAGCTTCTCGACCCTCACGAGCAGCAGGTCGCGCAGGGAGTCGCTGAGGCTGGTGCGGCAGCCCTCGTGGGCGGCGACGGCGAGTTCCTCGACGAAGAAGGCGTTGCCGTCGGAGCGTGCGAAGATCTCGTCGACCTGGGCCGGGTCCGGTTCGGTGGCGAGGATGCCGGCGAGCTGGCGTCCCACTTCCTGCCGGGTCAGGCGGGCGAGTTCGAGGCGGCGGACCGTGCGCAGCCGGTCGAGTTCGGCGAGCAGCGGCCGCAGCGGGTGGCGGCGGTGGATGTCGTCGGAGCGGTAGGTGGCCAGGACGACGAGGCGGCCGGTGCGCAGGGTGCGCAGGAGGTAGGCGAGCAGGTGCCGGGTGGAGGCGTCGGCCCAGTGCAGGTCCTCCAGGGCGACGACGACGGTGTGGTCGGCGGCGACGCGCTCCAGCAGGCGGGCGGTGAGTTCGAAGAGGCGGGCCATGCCCTCCTCGTCGTGCCGGCCGATGCCTCGCGCGGGAGCCGGCACACCGAGTTCGGGCAGCAGCCGGGCGAGTTCCTCCTCCTGTCCGGCGGCCGCGGCGGCGAGTTCGCCGGGCAGTTCGCGGCGCAGGGCGCGCAGGGCGGCGGAGAAGGGCGCGAACGGCAGTCCGTCGGCGCCGATCTCCACGCAGCCGCCGACCACCACGACGGCGCCCGCGCCAACGGCGGCGTCGGCGAACTCCTCGACCAGGCGGGTCTTGCCGACGCCCGCCTCACCGCTGAGCAGCAGGGCCTGCGGCTCTCCCCCGGCCGCGCGGGTGAGCGCGTCGTGCAGCGTGCTCAACTCGTCGGCGCGGCCGACGAACACCGGACTGACGGACCTGGTCTCCACAACTCCGAGCATCGCATGCGGGTCCGACAGCGCGGCACCTGTTTTCCGCACGGCGGACGGCTGCAAGAGCACGAGGCCCCGGTCCACTGCCGTGGAGCCGGGGCCGTCCTGACCGTACGGGCCGTGCTGACCGTCCTGACCGCCCGGGCGGCCCGAACCGTCCTGACCGCCCGGGTCCCGCCGGCCCGTGTTCACGCCGCGCGGGTGAACCGTTGCCGGCGCGAGTCGTGGGTATGGGACTCCGCCTCGGAGGTTCGCCCGTCGGCCGGGCGGCGGGCGGCACGGCGGGCGCGCTGGGCCTCGCGGGCCAGGCGCTCCTGCTCGGCGGTGCGGCCGAGTTCGGCGGCGCGCAGCCGGTGCAGTTCGTAGTGCAGCATGGCGTCTCCCCTGGGTCGTCGCGGTGACCGATGGTTTCGGCGTCGCCTTCCGCGATGCCTCCACTGTGGTCTCCCAGGGGGGTCCGCCACATCGGGAGAGTTCCGCATCTTCCCGCGGCGCGGGGGCCTTAGACGCGCGTGAGGGGCCTCAGGTCGACCGTAAGGCACCGGTGGCCATGGCCGCTCAGGCCCCTCGGGAAGCGGGGGTTGCTCAGGCGGACGGCAGTCCGAGCAGGACGTCGGTGTACTTCAGGACGGCCAGCAGCAGGCCGATGACAGCGAGCGCGACGCCCGCCCAGGCCACTGACTTGATCCAGGGCGCCTGCGGCCTGCCCGGGGCGCCGAACGCGGGCCGCGCGAGCACCACGACGCCGACGATCAGCGCGACGAGGGCGAACAGCCCGCTCCACAGCGCGGTGGCCTGCCAGGCGTCGCCGTAGATCGTCTTGATCTGCTCGGCGACGCTCGCGTCGGACGAGGTCCGCAGCTGGCCGATGAGCTGCTCACGCGCCCCGGCCACGGTGCCGAGCCAGCTGCCGCTGAGCGAGACCAGGCCCAGCGCGGCGGAGACGACGGCACCCGCCCCCTGGCCGACGCCGGACGGGCCGTGCGCCTCGGACCCGGCCGACGCGGCATCGTCCGGCTCGCCGCGCTCGGCATCGGTCTCGACGCCGTTCCCGGCCTCCGCTTCCGTCACTTCACCGGCGCTCTCGCCGGACGTCGTGGCGTCCACCGCCTCGCGCTCGTCGTCTCTCTCGGCGGCGGTCGCCACTCCGCCCTCGTCTGCAGTCTTCGTTGCCATGCCCCGCACCGTACGGACGCTGTCTGAGAGGTCTCTTAATGATCGTCGCCGGCCGGCACGCGCGCGCGTGCCTCGCGCCACTCGGGGGCGAGCACCGCCCACACCTCCGTGTCCTGGCGCACGCCCCGGTGGGGGAAGCTCTCCCGCAGGACGCCCTCGCGGGTCAGCCCCAGCCGTCGCGCCGTGTTGACGCTCGCCTCGTTGGCCGCGGCGGCGTGCCACTCCACGCGGTGCATGCCCCGCTCGTCGAACGCCCAGTCGATGAGGACGCGCGCCCCGCGCGTGACAAGCCCCCGCCCGGTGCCGGCCGGCTCCAGCCAGCAGCCGATCTCGCAGGTCCCGGTGGCCGTGTCGAAGACGCGGAACAGCAACCCGCCGACCAGTGTGCCCTCCAGCCACAGCCCGTGCAGGAAGCCGCTGTCAGCGGCGTGCCGGTCGGCGTACGACTGGAGGATGCCGCGTGCGGAGTCGACGTCCGTGGCGTGCGCGCCGAACGGAATGTAGCGCGTGATGAACTCCCGCCCCCGCTCCAGGTGCGCGAGGAACTCCTCGGCGTGCCACGTCTCCAGGGGGCGCAGTTCGGCCCCGTCGTCACCCAGGGGTATCGCGTACATCTCGCTGTGTCTCCTTCGCCAGTTCGTCCACGACCTCCGCGAGCCTCTCATGCGCCGCGCGGCACTCCGGCGGCTCGATGCTGATCCGGGGCAGCACGCGGTCGAGCCGGCGCGGCAGCCACCAGTTGGCGCGGCCGAGCAGGTGCATCAGGGCGGGCACGAGCAGGGTGCGCAGCACGAAGGCGTCGAGGGCGACGGCGGAGGCGAGCGCGATGCCGAACATGGCGATCACGCGGTCGCCGCTGAGGACGAAGGCGAGGAAGACCGAGATCATGATGACCGCGGCGGAGTTGATCACCCGGCTGGTCTCGGCGAGGCCGACGCGGACGGCCCGCCGGTTGTCGCCGGTCTCCAGCCACTCCTCGTACATCCGGCTGACCAGGAAGACCTGGTAGTCCATGGAGAGCCCGAAGAGCACCGACACCATGATCACGGGCAGGAAGGGCTCGATCGGTCCCGCCCGGCCGAGGCCGAGGAACTCGCTGCCCCAGCCCCACTGGAAGATCGTGACGACGACGCCGAACGCGGCGGCGACGGCGGCTATGTTCATCGCGGCGGCCTTCAGCGGGATGCCGAGGGACCGGAAGGCGAGCAGCAGCAGGACGCAGCCGAGCCCGACGACCACGCCGACGAACAGCGGCAGTCTGCCGATGATCACGCCGGCGAAGTCGTCGTATCCGGCGGTGACCCCGCCGACGTGCAGGTCGAGCGTGGTGCCGGTCTCGGCGCGCGGCAGCACCTCGGTGCGCAGCCGGTGGACGAGGTCGCTGGTGCGCTGGGACTGCGGCGCGGAGTCGGGGACCACACTCAGGTAGGCCATGGTGCCGCCGGAGTTGTAGGTCACCGGGGTCGCCGCGGCGACGCCCTCGGTGGCGCGCAGGGTGGTGTCGAGGCCGTCCAGGGCGACTCTGCCCTCGGCGCCGTCCACCCGGGTCACCAGCGTGAGCGGCCCGTTGACGCCGGGACCGAAGCCCTCGGCGACGAGGTCGTACGCCTTGCGGGTGGTCGCCGTGCTGGGGTCGTTGCCCTGGTCGGAGGTGCCGAGGTGGAGCGAGAGCGTGGGCAGGGCCAGCACGGTGACGACGGCGACGGCGACGAGGCCGAGCGCCTTGGGATGGCGTTCGACGAAGGCCGACCAGCGGGCGGCGAACCCGGTGGGCACCTCGGGCTCGGGCCCGTGTTCGACCAGGCGGCGCCGTTCGCGGCGGCTCAGGGCGCGTGGGCCGATGAAGGACAGCAGCGCGGGCAGCAGCGTCACGGAGGCGGCGACGGTGAGGACGACGGTCAGCGAGGCGGCGACCGCCACGCCGTTGAGGAAGCCCAGCCGCAGGATGAGCATGCCGAGCAGGGCGATGCACACCGTGGCACCCGCGAACACCACGGCGCGTCCGGTGGTGGCGACGGCGTTCGTGACCGCCTCGGTGGAGGTGAGTCCGCGTTTCAGTCCGCGCCGGTGCCGGGTGACGATGAACAGCGCGTAGTCGATGCCGACGCCGAGTCCGATCAGCATGCCCAGCATGGGCGCGAAGTCGGCGACCGTCATGGCGTGGCCGAGGAGTCCGACGGCGGCGTGGGCGGTGCCCACGCTCAGCAGCGCGGTGGCGATGGGCAGCACGGCCGCGGCGAGCGAGCCGAAGACGACGAGCAGCACCCCGGCGGCGACGAGCACGCCGACGATCTCGGCGGTGTGGTCACCGGAGGGCGCGGTGAGGCTGATCGCGCTGCCGCCGAGTTCCACCTGGAGCCCGCCGGTCGCGGCCGCCTTGGCCGTCTGGACCACGGCCTCGGCCTGGGGCTTGGTGATGTCCTCGGACGGGCGGGTGAAGGTGACGGTGGCGTACGCGGTGTGCCCGTCGGGGCTGATCTGGTCGGAGCCCTGGGTCGCCTGGTCCTTGTAGGGGCTGGTCACGGACGCCACCTGGGGCAGGGCGGCGATCTTGTCCAGGGTGCGGGTCATCGTCTGCTCGACGTCCGGGGCGCGCACCGTGCCGGACGGGGTGTGCCAGACGACGGTGTCGCTGTCGCCGCCGAGTCCCGGGAAGCCCTCCTTGAGCAGCTGGGTGGCGCGTCCCGACTCGGTGCCGGGGACCTCGTAGTCGTTGGAGTACGTCGAGCCGGTGACCGAGGCGGCGGCGGTGATCCCGCCGAAGGCAAGCAGCCAGAGCAGTACGACGACGAGGCGGTGCCGGACACACCAGCGCGCTAGGGCTGCCACGAACGTGCTCCCAGGGGAGATTTGTGGATCTTTGACCGGGAGAAGTCGTCCATGATCGGAAACAGCCCGCAAAGAACGCATGAGCAATCTGAAGACCACTCTTGCAGGAGAATCTGATCGTTTAGCCCGTTCGTGGGCCGATTCACATCAGTGCGACCCAATTCACAGGACAGCCGGTCATCAGCCGGGTTGGTCGCCGAGCGCCATCACCATCACCCCGGCGATCAGCAGCCACAGGGCCCGCCGGGTGCGCCCCCGGGAGCCGATGAGCGCCGCCACGGCGCAGACGGCGGCGCCGGCGGCGTAGGCGGCCGGGGCCAGTACGGAGGCCGAGCGGGACAGCCTCAGCAGCGCGGCGGCGAGTCCGGCGAGCGTCAGCAGGGCCCCGGCTCCGGCCGCCGTCCACCGGGCGCGGCGTGCCACCTCCGCGAGATCCTCCGGTTCGTCCTCGAGGCCGTCGTCGTCCCCGGACATCTCGGGGTGCGTTTCGGAATCGGCGCGTCCACTCATGGCGCGCGAGCGTAGCGCCTCCGTATGACGGCACACCGACAGGGGGTGGGACCGTCCCCCACGCGGACATGACTCGGGGGGTGCACCGGACCCGATGCACCCCCCGAGACGGTTCGCGGGCTCAGCCCTCGACGCCGAGCCTCTCCAGGATCAGCTCCTTGACGCGGGCCGCGTCGGCCTGGCCGCGGGTGGCCTTCATGACCGCGCCGACCAGGGCGCCGGCCGCGGCCACCTTGCCGCCGCGGATCTTGTCCGCGATGGCCGGGTTCCCGGCGATGGCCTCGTCGACGGCGGCGGTCAGCGCGCCCTCGTCGGAGACGACCTTCAGGCCGCGCTTGTCGACGACCTCGTCCGGAGTGCCCTCACCGGCGAGGACGCCCTCGATGACCTGGCGGGCCAGCTTGTCGTTCAGATCGCCGTTGGTGACCAGCTCGGTGACCCGGGCGACCTGCGCCGGCGTGATCGACAGCTCGTCCAGCGCCTTGCCGGACTCGTTGGCCGCGCGCGCCAGCTCGCCCATCCACCACTTGCGGGCCGAGGCGGCGTCCGCGCCGGCGTCGATCGTGGCGACGATGGGGTCGAGGGCGCCGGCGTTGAGGATCGCCTGCATCTCGGTGGCCGTGACGCCCCACTCCTCGCGGAGCCGGTTGCGGCGCACCAGCGGCAGCTCGGGCAGCCCGGCGCGGATCTCCTCGACCCACTCGCGCGAGGGCGCCACCGGAACCAGGTCCGGCTCGGGGAAGTACCGGTAGTCCTCGGCCTCCTCCTTGACGCGGCCGGAGGTCGTGGACCCCGTGTCCTCGTGGAAGTGGCGGGTCTCCTGGATCACCGTGCCGCCGCCGTTCAGCACGGCGGCGTGGCGCTGGACCTCGAAGCGGGCCGCACGCTCCACGGACCGCAGCGAGTTGACGTTCTTCGTCTCGGAGCGGGTGCCGAACTTGTCGGCGTCCTTGGGCATCAGCGACAGGTTGACGTCGCAGCGCATCTGGCCCATCTCCATCCGGGCCTCGGACACGCCGAGCGCCCGGATGAGCTCGCGCAGCTCGCGGACGTAGGCCTTGGCGACCTCGGGGGCGCGCTCGCCGGCGCCGGTGATCGGCTTGGTGACGATCTCGATCAGCGGGATGCCGGCGCGGTTGTAGTCCAGCAGGGAGTGGGACGCGCCGTGGATGCGGCCGGTGGCGCCGCCGACGTGCGTCGACTTGCCGGTGTCCTCCTCCATGTGGGCGCGCTCGATCTCCACGCGGAAGGTCTCGCCGTCCTCCAGCTGCACGTCGAGGTAGCCGTTGAAGGCGATCGGCTCGTCGTACTGGGAGGTCTGGAAGTTCTTCGGCATGTCCGGATAGAAGTAGTTCTTCCGGGCGAAGCGGCACCACTCGGCGATCTCGCAGTGCAGCGCGAGGCCGATCTTGATGGCGGACTCCACGCCGGTCGCGTTGACGACCGGGAGGGCGCCGGGCATGCCGAGGCAGGTCGGGCAGGTCTGCGTGTTCGGCTCGGCGCCGAGCGCGGTCGAACAGCCGCAGAACATCTTGGTGGCGGTGCCGAGTTCGACATGGACCTCGAGGCCCATGACGGGGTCGTACGACGCCAGCGCGTCCTCGTACGACACCAGGTCGGTCGTGGTGGTCACGGTGAAAACTTCCCTCTCAGCCCAGCAGGACGTCGTCGTCGCCCAGCCGCTTCAGCTCGCGGTAGAGGATGGCGAGGCCGGTGACGATCGCCGCGGCGGACACGGTGGCGTCGATCAGGCGCAGCGTGTCGTGCTCGGCGCGGGCCTTCTTGATCTGCTTGGCGACACCGACCGCGCCGAACGCGGTGGTGGCCATGGACAGGTACGTACCGGACTTGGACTTCTTGAAGCCCTTGGCCTTGGCGAGTGCCTTGCTCACAACGACGGAGCCTCCTCGAGCAGCGGGTGCCCCCACTTTTCCACGAAGGCGGCCTCGACGGCGGCACCCACCTTGTACAGCCGGTCGTCCTTCATCACCGGGGCGATGATCTGCAGGCCGACCGGGAGGTTGTCCTCCGGGGCGAGACCGCACGGCAGCGACATGGCCGCGTTGCCCGCCAGGTTGGTCGGGATGGTGCACAGGTCGGCGAGGTACATCGCCATCGGGTCGTCGGCGCGCTCGCCGATCGCGAAGGCGGTGGTCGGGGTCGTCGGGGAGACGATCACGTCGACCTGCTCGAACGCCTTGTCGAAGTCCCGCTTGATCAGGGTGCGGACCTTCTGGGCGCTGCCGTAGTACGCGTCGTAGTAGCCGGAGCTGAGCGCGTACGTGCCGAGCATGATCCGGCGCTTGACCTCGGCGCCGAAGCCCTCCTCACGGGTGAGGGAGGTGACGTCCTCGGCGGAGCGGGTGCCGTCGTCGCCGGTGCGCAGGCCGTAGCGCAGGCCGTCGAAGCGGGCCAGGTTGGACGAGCACTCGGACGGCGCGATCAGGTAGTACGCCGACAGGGCCAGGTCGAAGGACGGGCAGTCCAGCTCGACGATCTCGGCGCCCAGCTCCTTGAGCAGCTCGACGGACTCGTCGAACCGCTGGATGACGCCGGCCTGGTAGCCCTCGCCGCGGAACTGCTTGACGACGCCGACGCGCATGCCGGCCACGCTGCCGCTCCGGGCGGCCTCGACGACCGGCGGGACCGGCTCGTCGATGGAGGTGGAGTCGAGCGGGTCGTGCCCGGCGATCACCTCGTGCAGCAGGGCCGCGTCCAGGACCGTACGGGCGCAGGGGCCGCCCTGGTCGAGGGAGGAGGAGAAGGCGACCATGCCGTAGCGGGAGACCGCGCCGTAGGTCGGCTTCACGCCGACCGTGCCGGTGACGGAGGCCGGCTGGCGGATGGAGCCGCCGGTGTCGGTGCCGATGGCGAGCGGGGCCTGGTAGGAGGCGAGCGCGGCGCTCGACCCGCCGCCGGAGCCGCCGGGGATCCTGGTGAGGTCCCAGGGGTTGCCGGTGGGCCCGTAGGCGCTGTTCTCGGTGGAGGACCCCATGGCGAACTCGTCCATGTTGGTCTTGCCGAGGATCACCACGTCGGCGTCCTTCAGCCGCCTGGTGAGCGTCGCGTCGTACGGCGGGATCCAGCCCTCGAGGATCTTGGAGCCGACCGTGGTCGGCACGCCCTCGGTGGTGAAGATGTCCTTGAGCGCGAGCGGCACGCCGGCCAGCGGGCCGAGCTTCTCGCCGCGCTCCCGCTTCTCGTCGACGGCGCGGGCCTGGGCCAGCGCGCCCTCGCGGTCGACGTGCAGGAAGGCGTGCACCTTCTCGTCGACGGCCTCGATCCGGGCCAGGTGGGCCTCGGCGACCTCGACGGCCGTCAGCTCGCCGGAGGCGATCTTCTCGGCGGTCTCGGCGGCGGTGAGCCTGATGATGCTGTTCATGTCCGTCACGACTCTCACTCCTCACCCAGGATCTGCGGCACCTTGAAACGCTGCTGCTCCTGGGCCGGGGCGCCGGACAGCGCCTGCTCGGAGGTGAGCGACGGACGGACCTCGTCCGCGCGCATGACGTTGGTCAGCGGCAGCGGGTGGGAGGTCGGCGGTACGTCTTGGTCGGCGACCTCGCTGACGCGGGCGACCGCGCCGATGATGTCGTCCAGCTGTCCCGCGAGGTGGTCGAGTTCCTCGGGCTTCAGCTCCAGACGCGCCAGCCGGGCGAGGTGGGCGACCTCCTCGCGCGTGATGCCAGGCATGCAGCGATCCTCTGGTGAGTGTGTGTGCTTTGGGCCAATCCTATGGGGCGGGGCCCCGTGCCCGTGAAACGGTTTGCCGGGCCCCGCCTTTCGGGGCCCGCGTCCAGTGACCCGCCCCGCGGCCCAGGGCGGCGGCGAACGCGTGCGGGCGGCCCGGCGGCACGACGACCGGGTCGCCGCGCCGGCCTGACGCGATCTCCCTGCCGGAGGCCGGATGTCCTCAGACCGCGAAGAGCAGTGCGGCACTGAGCAGTACCACGAGCGCGGTGGCGAAATGGATCCCGAAGGCGACGGCCTTCGTGCCGCCGTTGCGCAGCACTATGAGGGTGTCGCCGAGCGGTACGAGCGCCACGGCGACCATGAACCATGCCTCGGCACGGGCTCCGGCGAAGACCAGCAGGGCGAGGCCCAGCAGCCCGAAGGTGCCGTCCCGCAGACCCTTGATCGACAGATAGGCGCGGGCGTCGCCGCGCGGGTCGGCCGGGACGCCGTAGCCGGCCGCGGAGGGACCGGGCCGGAACAGGAAGCCGTAACCGAGGAACACGCAGAACAGATCGAGCAGGACGGCCAGGGTGTACGCGGTGACGGTCATGTTTCTCCCCCTTTTACTAGCAACGCTAGGACTACGAGTGAAGCTAGCAGAACGTCGGCAGAAGTTCTAGCACTGCTAGAATCCGGGGCATGTCGATCCAGACGCGCCGGGAGCGCGAACGAGCGGAGCGCCGACGGCTGATCGTGACGGCCGCACGGGAACTGGCGGAGGCCGAGGGCTGGGACGCGGTGACCACCCGCCGGCTGGCCGCCGAGATCGAGTACAGCCAGCCGGTCCTCTACAGCCACTTCAAGAGCAAGGGCGCGATCATGGCGGCGGTCGCCGTCCAGGGTTGCGCGGAGCTGGCCGTCGAGATGCGCACGGCCCGCGAGGCGGCCGGGGGCGCGCGCGAGGCGCTGGCCGCGGTGGGCGAGGCCTACACCGCCTTCGCGCGGCGGCGCCCCGCGCTCTACGACGCGATGTTCACGCTCGCGGTGGACCTGCCCTTCGCCACCCCGGAGGCCCCGGCAGCCCTGTGGGAGGCGTTCGGCGAACTGCTGCGGGCCGTGGAACCCGTCGCGGCGAAGGGCGACGACCCGGGCCTGCTGACGGAGACGTACTGGGCCGGACTGCACGGCCTGGTGACCCTGATGCGCAGCGGCCGGCTGCCGGAGCACGCCCACGAGCGCCGGCTCGCGTTGCTGATCGGCCACTTCGTGCCGCCCGGCACGGACTGATCAGGGCGAGCCCGGCCGGCTCTCCGTACCGGCGGCTTTCAGTACCGGCGGGCGGGCGGGACGGTCACTCGTCGGCCGCCGCCGCGGGCAACGCGGCGGCCGGACGCTGCCAGCCGCGCGAACCGCGCGCCAGCAGCCACGCGGTCGTCTCCTCCGGCGGCATCGCGGCCGCGACGAGCCAGCCCTGTACGGCGTCGCAGCCGAGGTCCCGCAGCCGTTCCCAGGTCTCGTCGTCCTCGACGCCCTCCGCGACGACCAGCAGACCGAGGGAGTGCGCGAGGTCGACGGTGCAGCGCACGATCTCGGCGTCCTCCGTGTCGACCGCCAGCCGGGCCACGAACGAGCGGTCGATCTTCAGCTCGCTCACCGGCAGCCGGCGCAGGTGCACCAGCGAGGAGTAGCCGGTGCCGAAGTCGTCCAGGGACATCTTCACGCCGTGGCCGGTCAGGGCGTGCAGGGTGTCGGCGGCCCGCTGCGGGTCCTCCAGCAGGACGTGCTCGGTGATCTCCAGCTGGAGCGCTCCGGCCGGCACGCCGTGCCGGGCCAGCCGGGCGGCCACCGAACCGGCGAACCCGGGGATGTGCACATCGCGCGGGGAGACGTTGACCGCGACCGGGACGTACAGGCCCTGGGCCCGCCACCGGGCGACCTGGGCGAGCGCGGTCTCCAGCACGTACTCCGTCAGATGGGGCATCAGACCCGAGGACTCGGCGATCGCTATGAACTCGTCCGGCGGCACCTTGCCGCGCTCGGGGTGCACCCAGCGGACGAGCGCCTCCAGGCCCGCGACCTGTCCGTCGAAGCGGACCTTCGGCTGGTAGTGCAGCTGGACCTCATGGGCGTCGAGGGCGCGGCGCAGGTCGCCCAGCAGTCCCAGCCGGTCGGGGGTGTTGGAGTCCCGCTTGGACTCGTAGACCTCCACGCCCGTGCGGTCCCGCTTGGCCTGGTACATCGCCACGTCCGCCCGGCGCAGCATGCCTTCGGCGTCCAGGGCGTGGTCGGGGAAGACGGCGACTCCCGCGCTGGCCTCCAGGACCAGGATGAGTCCGTCGAGGTCGAGCGGGGAGCTGAGCACGGTGACCAGGGCGCGCGCGATACGGGTCGCGGACGTCGTCGAGTCGGCGACCGGCAGCAGCACGGCGAACTCGTCGCCGCCGAGCCGCGCCGCCTCCGCCCCACGCGGCAGCGCCTGCCGCAACCGGTCGGCGATCTGCAACAGCAGCCGGTCCCCGGCGAGATGACCGAGTGTGTCGTTGACCGAACGGAACCGGTCCAGGTCGATCAGCATCAACGCGGACCGGGCGCCGATGCGTTCGGCGTCGTCCAGGGCGGTCCAGATGCGCTCGAGGAGCCACTGCCGATTGGGCAGGCCGGTCAGCGGGTCGCGCAGCTGCTCCTCGGCCCGGGCACGGGCCATCCACAGGGTGGAGTCGAGGGCGATGAGCGGGACGGCGAACAGCGGCAGCAGGACGGGTTTGGCCACGGCGACGACGCAGACCAGCGGCGAGATGCCGAGCAGGGCGACGGCGACCAGGCCCTGTCTGACCACGGCGGTGCGGGCGACGGTGGGCACTCCGTCGTTGCGGGAGATGTGCACGTACCACAGCAGGGCGCGGGTGACCAGGAGGTAGGCGCCGGCCGCCAGCACCACCGGGGGCACGGTGGAGGCGGTCCAACCGTCCGGGTTCCAGGGGCTCTCCACCGTCGGCACGCGGCCGAAGGCACCCAGTACCAGCGCGCCGGCGCCGATGCCGAGGATGTCCACCGCCCCGTGCAGCACGCCCTGCCGCCAGCGGTGGCGCCGGGCGATGCCGACCAGGACGACGACGGTGAGGCTGACCATGCCGGCGGGCACCCAGCCGTAGAGCAGCAGCACGGCGACGGTGAGGGTGGCTCCGGAGCCGGTGCCGCCCCACCAGCGGGCCCGGCCGAGCATGACCAGGTGGCCGACGATGACACCGGTGAGCAGGGCCAGGCACCAGCCGACCGTGCCGGACGGGAAGAGCGCGTGGTGGTCGGTGAACGCCCCCTGGACGCCGACGCCCAGCGCCAACGCGGCCGCCGCGACGATCGCCGCGGGCAACACCGGGCGGGAGCGCTGCCGTTCGGGCTCGACGCCGGGCAGTGCGGAAAAATGTTCGACGGGCGGGTGCGTCAACGCGCGGGCTCGCGCGACGGTGTACTGTCCGGCAACGCGTCCGGCGCGCTCCAGCGCCCTCCCCCGGCTCACCCACCACGCGCCGGCCATCCGGCGCAGCCGTGAGTGCGGGGCGGCGCTCTCGGTCGGTTCCATTCCCGTCCCTCTCACAGCCGGCGGTGCCCACGCCACGCGGCCCGATGCCCCACAACCCCTGGACGGCACCGCGCTGGAAAACCCTTCCGCGTACTCCTGACGAGCACGGGGATGCACCGACCGCGGTTGGGCACGGCGGGCGCACAGCTCAACAGTAGGCCGCGGAAGGCTTCCACGGGCAGCGGTCGTCGACGGTTGCCCGAATGCGCCCCGGCCACCCGTATGCATCTGATATGCACCGAACGCGCGGAGTTCAACCCCTACTCGCCGGCCGGAAGGGCGACTTCGGCCGCCGCGTCCGGTCCGCGCTCCAGGAGGACGGCGAAACCGTCCTCGTTCAGCACGGGCACCTTGAGTTGCATCGCCTTGTCGTACTTCGAACCGGGGTTGTCGCCCACGACCACGAAGGAGGTCTTCTTCGAGACCGAGCCGGTCACCTTCGCTCCCCGGCTCTGCAGCGCCTCCTTGGCGCCGTCGCGGGTGAACTGCTCCAGGGTGCCGGTCACCACGACCGTCAGTCCCTCGAGCGGGCGCGGGCCTTCGTCCTCGCCGGAGCTCTCCTCCTCCATGCGGACACCGGCCTCGCGCCACTTGCGCAGGATCTCCTGGTGCCACTCCTCGGCGAACCACTCCTTGAGCGAGGCGGCGATGATCGGGCCGACGCCCTCCGTGTTCGCCAACTCCTCCTCACCAGCCTGCTCGATGCGGTCGATGGAGCGGAACTCCCGGGCCAGCGCCTGGGCCGCGACCGGTCCGACATGACGGATCGACAGGCCGGTGAGCACACGGGCGAGCGGGCGCTGCCGGGCGGCCCGGATGTTCTCCAGCATCGCGAGCGCGTTCTTCCTGGGCTCGCCCTGCTGGTTGGCGAAGACCGTGGCGATCTTCTCCTCGCCGGTCTTCGGGTCGCGCTTGGGCAGACCGCTGTCCTGGTCGAGGACGTAGGCCTTGATGGGCAGGAGCTGCTCCATCGTCAGGTCGAACAGGTCGCCCTCGTCCTTCAGCGGCGGCTCGGCGGGTTCGAGCGGCTTGGTGAGGGCGGCCGCGGCGACATAGCCGAAGTGCTCGATGTCCAGCGCCTTGCGGCCCGCGAGGTAGAACAGACGCTCGCGCAACTGGGCCGGGCACGCCCGCGCGTTGGGGCAGCGCAGATCGACGTCGCCCTCTTTCATCGGCCTCAGCGGCGTACCGCACTCGGGGCACTCGGAGGGCATCACGAACTCGCGCTCGCTGCCGTCGCGCAGGTCGACGACCGGCCCGAGGATCTCCGGGATGACGTCACCGGCCTTGCGCAGCACGACCGTGTCCCCGATGAGCACGCCCTTGGCCTTGACGACGTCCTGGTTGTGCAGGGTGGCGAACTCGACCTCGGAACCGGCCACCGTCACCGGCTCGACCTGCGCGTAGGGCGTGACCCGACCGGTGCGGCCCACGCCCACACGGATGTTGACGAGCTTGGTGTTGACCTCCTCCGGCGCGTACTTGTAGGCGATCGCCCAGCGCGGCGCGCGCGAGGTGGAGCCCAGGCGGCCCTGGAGCGGGATCTCGTCGAGCTTGACGACGACGCCGTCGATCTCGTGCTCCACGGAGTGGCGGTTCTCGCCGTAGTGGGCGATGAACGCGCGGACGCCGTCGAGGTCGTCGACGACCCTGTTGTGCCGGGAGGTGGGCAGGCCCCAGGACCTGAGCAGTTCGTAGGCCGAGGAGAGGCGGGTCAGGCCCTCGTACCCCTCCAGGGCGCCGATGCCGTGGACGACCATGTGCAGCGGAAGGGTCGCGGTGACCTTGGGGTCCTTCTGGCGCAGCGAACCCGAGGCGGAGTTGCGGGGGTTGGCGTACGGCTTCTCGCCGGCCGCGACCCGGCGGGCGTTGAGGTCCTGGAAGGCCTCCATGGGGAAGTAGACCTCCCCGCGGATCTCCACCAGGCTCGGCACGTGGTCGCCGTCCAGCCGGTGCGGGATCTCGGCGATCGTCATGACGTTGGGCGTGATGTCCTCGCCGACCCGGCCGTCGCCGCGGGTGGCCGCGCGGGTGAGCCTGCCGTCCTCGTACGTCAGGTTGACCGCGAGGCCGTCGACCTTGAGCTCGCACAGGAAGTGGTGGCCGGTGGTGCCCACGTCCTTGGCTACGCGGTCCACCCAGGCGGCGAGCCCCTCGTCGTCGAAGACGTTGTCCAGGGAGAGCATCCGCTGGCGGTGCTCGACCTCGGCGAGGTCGGTCTGGTACGCCACGGCGACCTTCTGGGTCGGCGAGTCGGGCGTGCGCAGCTGCGGGTGCTCCTCCTCCAGTTCCTCCAGTGAGCGCAGGAGCTGGTCGAACTCGGCGTCGCTGATGACGGGAGCGTCCTTGACGTAGTACCGGAAGCGGTGCTCCTCGACCTGCTCCGCGAGCCGCGCGTGCTTCTCCCGTGCCTCGACGGGCACCGCTGTTTCCGCTTGCTGCTTGTCGCCGGCCACCGTGTTGTCCTCCCGTTACTCTGGGTTGTCCGCGAGCGATCTCGCCGCCCGGACGCAGTGGGCGAGCGCCTGGCGCGCGTACGCGGGGGAAGCGCCCGCGAGTCCGCACGCCGGGGTGACCGTGACCGCCTCGGCGAGGAGCTCCGGGCGCAGCCCCAGCCTGCGCCACATCGTCCTGACACCCATGACGCTACCGGCAGGGTCTGACAACGGGCCGTCCGTGCCGGGGACAACACCGGCGAAGAGCCCGGTGCCCGCCTCGACCGCTTCTCCGATCACCTCGTCGTCACGCTCGGTGAGAAGCGAGACGTCGAGGGAGACCCCCGCGGCGCCCGCACGGCGCAGCAGGGCGAGCGGGACGTCCTCGGCGCACGAGTGGACCACGACGGGCCCCTGGTCGTGCGCCCCGAGGACGTCCCGGAGGGTGGCCTCGACGACCTGCCGGTCGGCGGCGCGGTGGGTGCGGTAGCCGCTGGCGGTCCGCACCTGCCCGCGCAGGACGGCGGTCAGGGAGGGTTCGTCGAGCTGGAGGACGAGCCGGGCGCCGGGGACGCGCCTGTGGACCTCCGCGAGGTGGAGCCGCAGCCCCTCGGCGAGCGAGGCGGCCAGGTCCCGGCAGGCGCCGGGGTCGGACAGGACCGCTTCGCCGTTCCTCAGCTCCAGGCCGGCGGCGAGCGTCCACGGCCCCACCGCCTGCACCTTGAGCGCACCCTCGTACCCCTGGGTGAACTCCTCCAGGGCGTCGAGGTCCTCTCCGAGCCAGGACCGTGCCCGCCGGGTGTCCCGGCCCGGCCGGTCCCCGAGCCGCCAGCCGCTGGGCTCCACGCGCGCGTACAGCTCGACGAGCATGCCCGCGGTACGCCCGATCATGTCGGCACCGGGCCCGCGCGCGGGCAGCTCCGGCAGGAAGGGGAAGTCCTCGAAGGTGCCGGTGACGGTCTTGACGGCCTCCCGGGCGTCTCCACCGGGCATGGACCCGACACCGGTGGCGGCACCGAACCTGAACTGGCTGTTGTCACTCACCCGGGAAGCCTACGCAACCCGGCGGGGGCGGGACCGCCTCAGGGGGCGACCTCCTGCGAGGACCGCCCCCGGTCTTCCGTCACCGGCCCGGGCGGACCGTCAGGTCGTTGACCTCCGCGTCCCGCGGCAGGTCGAGCGCCATGACGATGGTCGTGGCGACGGAGTCGGGGTCGATCCACTTCCCGGGGTCGTACTCCTTGCCCTCCTGCTGGTGGATCTTGGCCTGCATACGGCTGGCGGTGCGGCCCGGGTAGACCGAGGTGACCCGGACGCCGCCCGCGTGCTCCTCCTGCCGCAGCGAGTCCGCCAGCGCCTTCAGGCCGTGCTTGGAGGCGGCGTACGCGGACCAGTCGGCGTGGGCGCTCAGGCCCGCGCCCGAGTTGACGAACACCACGTGGCCGCGCGAGGCGCGCAGCTGGGGCAGGAAGAGGCGGGTCAGTTCGGCGGGGGCGATCAGATTGACGTCGAGCTGGTGACGCCAGCTCTTCGGGGTCAGCTCGCCGACCGGGCCGAGGTCGACCACGCCCGCGATGTGGAGCAGGGAATCCACCCGCTCGGGCAGCGTCTGGTGCGAGAACGCCCAGCTCAGCCGGTCGGGGTCGGCCAGGTCGCCGACGAGTGTCCGGGCGCCGGGGAACGCGGCGGCCAGTTCCTTGGCCCGCCCGGCGTCGCGCGCGTGCAGCACGAGCTCGTCCCCGCGCGCGTGCAGGCGGCGGGCGACGGCCGCGCCGATGCCGGAGCCGGCCCCGGTGATCACATGAGTAGCCATGTCCGCCATGCTCGCACCACCGGCTCAGCTGCCGCCGAGCGCCTCGTCCAGATACGCCATCGCGCCCGCGGGCTCCTCGGCGAAGAACACCAGCTCGGCGAGCGGCCGGGGCAGGAACCCGTCCTCCTCCATCCGGCGGAACTGCTGCCCCAGGCCGTCGTAGAAGCCGTCGGTGTTCAGCAGGACCACCGGCTTGGCGGTCCTGCCGTGCTTCTTCAGCTCCAGGATCTCGGTGGCCTCGTCGAGCGTCCCGGTGCCGCCCACCATGATCACGACCGCGTCGGCCTTCTCCAGGAGCAGCTTCTTGCGCTCGGCGAGGTCCCGGGCGATCACCATCTCGTCCGCCCCGGGCCGTGCCTTCGCCGACAGGAAGTCGACCGACACCCCGACGAGCCGGCCGCCCGCCTCCTGCACCCCGTCCGCGACCACCTTCATCAGCCCGGTGTCGGACCCGCCCCAGACCAGGCTGTGCCCGCCCTTGCCGATCAGCCGGGCGAAGTCCCGCGCGGGGCGGGTGTAGCGGTCGTCGAGGTCGGCGGCGGAGAGGAAGACGCAGATGTTCATGGGCCCACGGTACGCGGCGGGTCCACCGGCCCCGTGGACGGGAAGAAGCAGGAACGGCCGGGAAGAAGCGGGGGTGGTGGGGAAGAAGCGGGGGCCGGCGGGTGCTGTACGGGTATGACCCAAGGACACACGATCACGATCCACAAGAGCGGTGAGCACGTGCGTGTGGTGCGCGGCGGCCAGGTCCTCGCGGAGAGCGACCGCGCCCTGGTACTGCGCGAGACCGGGTGCCCCCCGCGCTACTACCTGCCGCCCGAGGACGTACGCCTGGATCTCCTGACGGCGTCCGACACGCACACGTACTGCCCCTTCAAGGGCACGGCGTCCTACTGGTCCCTGCCCGACGCGGCGGACCTGGTGTGGGGCTACCCCGCCCCGAAGCCGGACGTCGCCGAGATCAAGGACCATCTGTGCTTCTACGACGTCGAGGTGTTTTGACTGCTCCCCCTCGCGGGAGGAGAGAGGATTTCTGGCTCAGGCCGCCTCCTGGAGCAGCACTCCAGGAGGTCTTGCGCCCTCGACACCAGCCGGGGCCAGACCAGCCCGGACAAGCATCACGCGGGCGGAGTTCTTGTCCCTGGGACAGACTGCTCCGCACACGGTGCAGGTATAGATGCGTTCCGACAACGGCAGTGCGTGCTTGGCTCTCGCCCCGCACTGCGCGCAGTCCATCGTGCTGTACGCGGGATGCACCAGACGGACGTCCCGCCCGTGCTTGCGGCCCATCTCGATCAAGGCCTGCTTGGTGACGCCGATCGCGGCATCCGCCGCCTTGCCCGCCATGGCGGTGCGGCTGAGGAACTTGGGGTGGAAGTCCTCCACCGCGATGGCATCGTGGTCGGTCACGACCTTCTTGGCCCACTTACGACTGGTGTCCTGCCGCTGACGAACGATCTTTTGGTATACCTTCGCCCGCAGTCTTTTCGCCTCTCGATAGCCCTTTGACGCGGGCTGCCCCTTCTTCGGTTTACGTCGGGCCATCATCCGGTCGTAGCGGCTCAGCTTGGCCTGGGCCTTCTTGCCATGGTGGGCGTGCGGAAGATCGTGGTTGTCCGAGGTGGTGGTCGCCGTCTCTTTTACACCCCAGTCGATTCCGATCACCGCGCCTGTGGGCGGAAGCGGCTGGAGCATGGCGGGGACAACAAAGGACGCGTACCAGTGACCAGTCTTGTCACGGTACACCCGAACGCTCGACGGCTCGGCCGACAAAGCACGGGACCACACCACGGTAAGAACAATGCCGCCAGCCAGGTGCAGGCGCCCGTTCTTGAGACGAAAGCCGCGCCGCGTGTAGTTCAGTGTCGGGTCGGTCTCGCGTTTCTTCTTGTGCTTGGGCATTCCAGCCCGCTGCTTCATGGGCAGCCGGTCTTTGATGTCCTTCAGTGCCTTCGCACGACACTTGCCGAAATCACGGATGGCCTGCTGCTGCGGCACGGAAGAGCCTCCAGCCAGCCACGGCGTCACCGAGCGGGCCCGGGTCAGCATCCTGTCCAGCAGAGCGGGGCCGCACTTTTCCTCGTCGGCGTGGGCCTTCTTCGAACGGGCCACGCACTCGTTCCACACCCACCGGCACCGACCCCACTCTGCCTCCAGCCCCGCACGGGCCGTGGCCGAAACCCGCAGCCTGTACGTGTACCGGGCGGGTCCGGCTCCGTCGGTTCCCTCCATCGCCGTCATGCCGCCACCCCGTCCTGATTAGCCTTCACTCACTGACCGTACGTACGACACCCGCACTCCGGGACGCCTCTTCCGCCACGACACCCCAACCAGCGAAGAAGGGCACATGCGTTCGCTTCGCTCGGCTCTGCCGGACAGGCGGCAAGGGCGCGCCTCGCCGCAGGAAGCGGGATGCGATCGCTCGCCGCCAGAGACATGGCGACGCGATGAACCCGACAAGTTTGCTCTTCCGTGGCAATCTTCACAGCCATGGACACGAAGACCATCTCGCGTGACGGCACCTCCCTCGCCTACCGCCGCACCGGGCAGGGCCCGGTGGTCGTCCTCGTCAGTGGCGCGATGTCGACCGGCGCCACGGTGGCACCGCTGGCGGCGGCGCTGTCGGACCGCGTCGGCGTCGTCGTCTACGACCGCCGGGGCCGCGGCGGGAGCGGTGACACGGCGCCGTACGCGGTGGAACGCGAGGTCGAGGACCTGGCGGCGCTGATCGACGCGGTGGGCGGCGAGGCGGCGCTGTACGGCGCCTCCTCGGGCGGTGCGCTGGCCCTGAGGGCGGCGGCGAGCGGACTGCCGGTCCGTCAGGTGGCCGTCTACGAGCCGCCGTTCGCCGTGTACGAGGGCGGCGAACAGGAACGCGCCGAGTACACCGGAAAGCTGGCGGCGGCGCTCGCCGAGGGCCGGCGCGGGGACGCGGTGGAGCTGTTCCTGCTCCTGACCGGGCTGGCCCCGCAGATGATCGCCAGCGCCCGCCAGTCCCCCATGTGGGCGGGCATGGAGGCGATCGCGCCCACGCTCGCCCACGACGACGCGGTGATGGGGGACGGACTGGTCCCCCGCGACCTGCTGGCCTCGGTCACGGTGCCGGTTCTGTCCGTGGCGGGCGGCGCGAGCCCGGCCTGGCTGCGCGAGGCGGCCAGAGCGATCGCCGAGGCCGCGCCCCGGGGCGCGTACCGGGCCCTGGAGGGCCAGACCCACGCGGTGGAGCCGGAGGTGCTGGCGCCGGTGCTGGCGGAGTTCTTCACTTCCTGAACAGGGCTCCCCCGCGGACCCCCACGCCCGGACGCCGCCCCAGTCCCTCGCGCCCGACGAGCCCACGGGTCGTCACGCCCTGGCGGTGTTCTCCCCGGGCGGGCGAGCACCGGCCGGACGGACGCCGGGCGGAGGGACGCCGGACGGACGCCGGACGGACGCCGGGCGACCGTGTCCCCGGTCGCGGTCGTCCGCCGCGCCCGCGCGCCGCCCGGCCCTCCCGCGGGCCCGGCACGGTCCCCGCCGACGGCTCGGGCCGGGCCGGAAATGCGCGGCGCCGCTTCCTTGTTGGCCTCCACCGAGAAGGCGGCCCGCCCAACGGGTGCCGCCCGCGACCGGATCGCGACCGGAAGGGACACCTCAGCCATGCCCAGCACCACTCCCGACGCCACCGAAGCCACTTCCGCGAGGACTGCTCCCCGCCCCTGCACCGTGGCCGTGCTCGGCCCCGGCGGCGTCGGCGGACTGCTCGCCGCGCTGCTGTCCCGGGCGGGTCACCGGGTGATCTGCCTGGCCGGGGACGCGACGGCGCGGTCCCTGCGCGAGGGCGGGATACGCGTGCGCAGCGGCCAGTTCGGGGACTTCACCGCCGAGGTCGAGGCGGACACCGAGCTGCGGGAACCGGTCGACCTGTGCGTGGTGGCCGTCAAGCACACCAGCCTGGACGCCGCACTGGACCGGGTCCCACCGGCCATGCTCGGCGCGGACGGCCTCGTCCTGCCGCTCCTCAACGGCGTCGAGCACCCCGAAACGCTGCGCCGCCACTACGGCGACGACCGGGTGGCCGCGGGCGTCATCCGCGTCGAGTCGACCCGCGTGGCGCCCGGGGTCGTCGAGCACGGCAGCCCGTTCACCGAGATCGACCTGGCCGGGGCGGGTACGGATCGGCTCACCGGCCTGGCCGCCGTGCTGGAGTCCGCCGGGGTGCGCAGCCGCGTGGCCGGGTCCGAGACCGCCGTCCTGTGGGCGAAGCTGGCCTTCCTCGCCCCCTTCGCCCTCCTCACCACCCGCTACGGCGTCGCCATCGGCGCCGTCCGCACCGATCACCGCGAGGAACTGCTCGCCCTCGTCGACGAGATCACCGCCGTCGGCCGCGCCGCCGGGGCACCGCTCGACCCGGACCGGACCCTCGCGATGTACGACGCGTTTCCGGCCGGGATGAAGTCCTCGATGCAGCGCGACGCCGAGGCGGGCCGCCCCCTGGAGCTCGACGCGATCGGCGGCGCCGTACTGCGCACCGCGAAGCGGCACGGCGTTCCGGCGCCGACCGCCGCCCGGCTGGTGTCCGAACTGCCGCACGTGTGACCAACGTGACATATTTCAGGGAGAGTTGGCGAGCCTAGACTCCCCGTGCGGAGGCGGCGAACGACCGCGTCCGCACGGGGAGCAGCCATGCGTTACGCCGACCGGCCCAGCATCCACCGCGAGGTCCACATCGCGGCGGAACCCTCACGGGTCTGGGAAGTCGTCACCGATGTCGAGGCCATGACCGGGTGGAGTCCCGAGCTGGTGGGCGTGGAGTGGCAGGACGGAGCCGACCGGCCGGTGCCGGGCGCCCGTTACCTGGGGCACAACAAGAACCCGATCGTGGGCGAGTGGCGGACCCTCTCCCACATCACGGAGGTCGTCCCGGAGCGCACCCTCACCTGGTGCGTGCTGGACCCCGACGGACGCTACGGCAAGGCCAGCGAGGATCCCGAGGACCGGATGTCCACCTGGTCCTTCGCCCTGACCCCGGCGCCGGAGGGCGGCACCGTCGTGCGCCAGTCGGTCACGATCGGCCCCGGCCGCTCCGGCCTGAGCGCGTACATCGACCAGGCCCCCGACCAGGAGGAGGCGATCATCGCCTACCGCCTGGACGACCTCGGCAAGGGCATGGACACCACCCTGACAGGCATCAAGGAGACGGCGGAAGGCCGGTCCTAGCCGGGCCGGCCGCGGTCCGGGATCAGAGGGCCGTGGTCGGCTCCTTCGCCCGGATCGTCGAGGCGATGGTCGCCGAGCCCACCACGCGCGTGCCGTCGTACAGCACGACCGCCTGGCCGGGCGCCACGCCGCGGACCGGCTCGGTGAAGGTGACCCGGAGTTCGCCGCCGACGAGTTCGGCGGTGACCTCGGTCTCGCCGCCGTGGGCGCGCAGTTGGGCCGTGTAGGTGCCGGGGCCGGACGGAGCCGTGCCGCACCAGCGGGGCTTGATCGCGGTGAGGCCGGTGACGTCCAGGGCGGAGGCCGGGCCGACCGTCACCGTGTTGGTCACCGGGGAGATGTCCAGGACGTAGCGCGGCTTGCCGTCGGGGGCCGGGGTACCGATGCGCAGGCCCTTGCGCTGGCCGATGGTGAAGCCGTACGCGCCCTCGTGGGTGCCGACGACCGCTCCCGACTCGTCGACGATGTCGCCCTCGGCCTTGCCCAGGCGGCGGGCCAGGAAGCCCTGGGTGTCGCCGTCGGCGATGAAGCAGATGTCGTGCGAGTCGGGCTTCTTGGCGACGGCCAGGCCCCGGCGCTCGGCCTCCGCGCGGATCTCGTCCTTGGTGGTGAGCGTGTCCCCGAGCGGGAACAGGGCGTGTGCGAGCTGCTGGTCGTCGAGGACGCCGAGGACGTACGACTGGTCCTTGGCCATGTCGGAGGCGCGGTGCAGCTCGCGGGTGCCGTCCTCGTTCACGACCACCTTGGCGTAGTGGCCGGTGCAGACCGCGTCGAAGCCGAGGGCGAGCGCCTTGTCCAGCAGCGCCGCGAACTTGATCTTCTCGTTGCAGCGCAGGCACGGGTTCGGGGTGCGGCCGGCCTCGTACTCGGCGACGAAGTCCTCCACGACGTCCTCGCGGAAGCGCTCGGCGAGGTCCCACACGTAGAACGGGATGCCGATGACGTCCGCGGCGCGGCGGGCGTCGCGCGAGTCCTCGATGGTGCAGCAGCCCCGGGCACCCGTACGGAAGGACTGCGGGTTCGCGGAGAGCGCGAGGTGGACGCCGGTGACGTCGTGGCCGGCTTCCGCGGCGCGCGCGGCGGCGACGGCGGAGTCGACCCCGCCCGACATGGCGGCGAGGACGCGGAGGGGGCGGGAGCGCTGCGGGATGTCAGTCATAGCCCTTCCAGAGTACGGGGCGCGGGAACCGGGGCCGTCCGGGCTGCGTTGAAGATCGCGTGGGGGCGAAGAAGGCGGATCCGAAGCGGCGGCTGGGCCGACGGGCCCTGCTGGTCGGCGGGGTGGCACTGGTGGTGGGCGGGGCCGCGCTGGAGCGCAGCGGGCTGTCCCGGCTGTGGTGGCGGCTGCCCGGCGCGCAGAAGCCGCGGGTGGCGGGCGCGGTCGACTTCGCGGGCGCGCGGTGGGTCGCCGCCTCGCCGGCGAACTACCGGTTGGCGGACCGTCCGGACGACTACCGGATCGACCGGGTCGTCATCCACGTCACGCAGGGCAGCTACGCGAGCGCTGTGAAGGTCTTCCAGGACCCGGGACACGGGGCCGCCGCGCACTACGTCGTCGGCGCGGACGGGCAGGTCACGCAGATGATCCGCGAGCTGGACGTGGCCTTCCACGCGGGCAACCGGGCGTACAACGAGCGGAGCGTCGGCATCGAGCACGAGGGCTTCGTCGACGACGCCTCGTCGTTCACCGACGCGATGTACGCGGCCTCGGCGCGGCTGACGGCCGCGATCTGCGGCCGGTACGGCATATCCGTCGACCGGGAGCACATCGTCGGCCACGTCGAGGTCCCGGGCACCGACCACACGGACCCGGGCCGCCACTGGGACTGGGACCGCTACATACGCCTGGTCCGCGCGGCCAGAACCGCCCGGACCTGAAGCAAGGGGCCCGCCCCGCAGGACCCGAACTGCCGGTCCCGTTCCGTCGGCCTACGTCAGGCCGGCCGCACGGGCTCGTTCGACCGCCGGGCCGATGGCCTTCGCCACCGCGTCGATGTCGGCCTTCGTGGAGGTGTGGCCGAGGGAGAAGCGGAGGGTGCCGCGGGCCAGGTCCGGGTCGGTGCCCGTGGCGAGCAGCACATGGCTGGGCTGGGCGACGCCCGCGGTGCAGGCGGAGCCGGTCGAGCACTCGATGCCCTGGGCGTCCAGCAGGAGCAGCAGGGAGTCGCCCTCGCAGCCGGGGAAGGTGAAGTGGGCGTTGGCCGGGAGGCGGCCCTCCGGTGCCGGGTCGCCGCCGAGGATCACGTCCGGGACCGCCGAGCGCACAGCCGTGACCAACTCGTCGCGCAGCGCGCCGATCTCGCGGGCGAACCACTCGCGCCGCTCGGCGGCGAGCCGGCCGGCCACGGCGAAGGAGGCGATGGCGGGCACGTCGAGGGTGCCGGAGCGGACGTGCCGTTCCTGGCCGCCGCCGTGCAGGACCGGCACAGGGGTGTACTCGCGGCCGAGGATCAGCGCGCCGACGCCGTACGGGCCGCCGATCTTGTGGCCGGACACCGTCATCGCGGCCAGTCCGGAGGCCGCGAAGTCGACCGGGACCTGCCCGAAGGCCTGCACCGCGTCGGCATGCATCGGGACCCCGAATTCGGCAGCCACGGCGGCCAGTTCGCGCACCGGCAACAGCGTGCCGATCTCGTTGTTGGCCCACATGACGGTGGCCAGGGCCACGTCGTCGGGGTTGCGGGCGATGGCCTCGCGCAGCGTCTCGGGATGGACGCGGCCGTGGGCGTCGACCGGCAGGTACTCGACGGTGGCGCCCTCGTGCTCGCCGAGCCAGTGCACGGCGTCGAGGACGGCATGGTGCTCGACGGGGCTGGCCAGGACGCGGGTACGGGCCGGGTCGGCGTCGCGGCGGGCCCAGTACAGGCCCTTGACGGCGAGGTTGTCCGCCTCGGTGCCGCCGGACGTGAAGACGACCTCGCTGGGACGGGCGCCCAGCGCCTCGGCGAGGGTTTCTCGGGCCTCCTCGACCCTGCGGCGGGCCGCGCGCCCGGACGCGTGGAGGGAGGAGGCGTTGCCGGTGAGACCCAGTGCCGCGGTCAGCGCCTCTGCCGCCTCCGGGAGCATCGGGGTGGTCGCCGCGTGGTCGAGGTAAGCCATGGTGAGCCTGATTCTACGGGCGCCGCCGGCCTGCCTGGAGATCAGGATGGGCCAGGTGTCACAGGCTCCAGGACAGGGTGTTGTCCATCTGCACGAAAGCCAGCAGGACCACGAGGTCGGCGATGCCCAGGGCGACGCCGAGCCAGGCACGGCCGCGGCGGGTCGTGCCGCGCCACAGGGCGGCACCGGCCAGGACGATGGCGACGGGGCCGAGGAACAGGTTGAGGACGAGCAGGCCGAGCAGGCCGAGGACGAAGGACGCGACGGCCATGCCGTCGGCGTCGTGCGTGCCGGTGCGGCGTGCGGCCGGTGCGGTGAGGTGCATGGCGGGTCTGCTCCAGACGGTCGTGGGGAACGGGCCGGGCGGGCAAGGCGTCAGCGGGAGGTGCCGCGCCTGCGGCCGTGGCGCTCGCGGAGCGCGAAGACGCCGAGCCAGACGGCGATCACCACGGCGGCGACGGCCGTGAGGTCCAGCGGCGCGTGGGCCACCGTGCCCAGGACGACACCGAACAGCAGCAGTGCGGCGACGAGGAACAGCATGAGATCGGATCCCCCTTGTCGGTGAACGCTTGTAGTTACATTTGTTCACTGACTACCCAGTCTAACGCGGTGCCGGCTTTGACAATCCGGAGAACACTTGTTGACTGAATGGCATGAGTCACACTCCCGGCGTCCGGCAGGCCCAGAAGCAGAGGACCCGACAGGCCCTGATGGACGCGGCGTTGGGGCTGCTGGAGGAGCAGAGCCTGAGCAGCCTCGGGCTGCGCGAGGTCACCCGCGCCGCCGGCGTCGCCCCGACCGCCTTCTACCGCCACTTCCACTCCACCGCGGATCTCGGCGTGGCCTTGGTCGAGGAGGCGCTGAGCAGCCTGCACCCGATGATCCGGTCGACGGTCTCCGCGGCGGACGACAGCGAGCAGCGCATCACGCGCGCGGTCCGGCTGATCGCCCGCCATGTCGAGACGTACCCCGCCCACGTCCGCTTCATCGCGCGAGAACGCCACGGCGGGGTGCAGCGGGTGCGGGAGGTCGTCCGCGACCAGCTGGCCCGGTTCGCCCGCGAGGTGAGGGACGAACTCGCCGAGGACTCCCAGTCCGCGGGGTGGAGCGAGGACGACCTGCTGATGCTCGCCCAGCTGTACGTCGATCAGATGCTGATCACCGGCTCACTGCTCCTGGAGGCGCTCGACGCCCCCGAGGAGGAGCGCGAGCGCGTCTGCCGGGTCGCGGCCCGGCAGCTGCGCCTGATCAGCATCGGCCGCCGGCACTGGCTGGAGTGACGGTCCGGCCGGGCGCCGCCGGGGCGCGACCGTTCAGTCGAGCCGGACCCGCGCGAGCTGCCGGGACTGCGCCACCAGCCGGTCGGCACCGTCCCAGACCTCGGCGTCCTCCTCCAGGAAGCCGCCGGCCAGGTTGCGGGTGGTGATGGACACGCGCAGCGGGCCCGGCGCCGGGCGGCAGCGGACGTGCACGGTCAGCTCGACGGTCGGCACCCAGCCCGTGATGCCCAGCTCGAACGCGGTCGGGGGCAGCGCGTCCACCGCGAGCAGCAGGGAGAGCGGATCGTGGTCCCGGCCGTCGGCGAGGCCGAACCAGGCCCGCATCTCCCCCTTCCCGGAGGGCGAGCCGAGCGCCCAGCCGAGGGTGGCGGGGTCCAGCTTGAGCATCAGGCGGTCGGTGATGGCCGAGCCGCCGGGTACGGGCGCGGGGGCGTCGGGGGCGTCCTGGGCGCCGAAGCACTGCTCCAGGGGCGGGATCGCGGGCGGCTTCGCCGAGGTGCGCACATCGTCGGGAAGCGCGTCGAGGTCGCCGTAGGAGGCCAGGACGCGGATGCGCTCCACCTCGCGGCCGTCGTCGTCGCGCTGGAAGAGGGAGGCCTGGCCGGTCGACAGGGTGCGGCCGTCGCGGACCACGTCCGTGCGGACGACGGCGGGACCGGGCCGGGACGCGGTCAGGTAGTGCGCCGAGATCGTGAACGGGTCCGGGTGCGGCAGGGCGTCCGCGAGCGCGCGGCCGAGGACGGCCAGCAGGTACCCGCCGTTGACGGCGTTGGCGATCGTCCAGCCGGCGGAGAGGTCGATGCCGTAGACACCGGGCTCGCTCCGGGTGAGCGCGGTGTCCCGATCGAACTCGCTGTCGCCGATCATGGCCCGGGCGGCCGCGGCGGTGGCTGCTTCAGACATGGGTGAACGGTACAACAGGTCACTACTAAGCGGTAGCTTTTGCCCGGTGTGCTCATATGACGATTAGTTCACCGGGTGAGAATCAGGCCATTTCTCGGTAAGTGTCCGTACTCGCCCGTAACCCCGAGGTCCTGTTCTCCCTCTATGGGGACATGAGCCTCACCGGGACTCCGTTCCTGTACACCGCCATCGCACTGGCCGTGGTCGCGCTGGTCCTGCCGTTCGTCCTGTGGACGCGGTTGAAGGGCCCCCGAGCGCTGCGTGCGGCCGTCCGGGCGCTGATGCTGGTCTTCGCCCAGGCCACGGCCATCGCCCTGGTCTTCGTACTGGTGAACAACGCCAACAACCTGTACGACAACTGGGCCGACCTGCTCGGCACGGGCAACCATGTGCAACAGGCCGCCGACCTGGGCACCGACGGCACCGGAGGCATCGCCTACCGGGAGCTGCCCCGGGTCGTGCAGAAGTTCGGCCCGGCCGAGGGGCCCGGGATGCGTGCGTCCGGCGGGGTCAGGGTCACCCAGCTCAGAGGCCGGGTCTCGGGGGTGAACGCCGAGGTCTACGTGTGGCTGCCGCCCCAGTACGACGACCCCGCCTACAAGAACAAGCGGTTCCCGGTGGTCGAGCTGCTGTCGGGCTACCCGGGCTCGGCCAAGGCCTGGTTCGGCTCCCTGAAGGTGCACGAGCAACTGGAACCGCTGATGCGGAGCGGGCGGATCGCCCCGTTCATACTGGTGTCGCCGCGCACCAACCTGATCGCCAGGATCGACACGGGCTGCGCCAACATCCCGGGCACGGTGAACGCGGACAGCTGGCTGAGCATCGACGTACCGAAGATGATCACGGACAACTTCCGTGCCCAGTCCGCTCCGAACGGCTGGGCCACGGCCGGTTACTCGGCCGGGGGACACTGCGCGACCAAGCTCGCCGTCGCCCACCCCGACCGCTACCGGGCCGCGGTGAGCCTGTCCGGCTACAACGACCCCATCGGCGAACGCGGTTCGCTCGCCGCCCAGACCCTCCGGCTGCGGCGCGCGAACAACCCCTACGTCCTGCTGAAGAACTACCGCACCCCGCCGCACATCGCGCTCTACCTCTCGGGGCAGAGCGGCGACGGGTACCAGGCGGGCGTCGCCCTGGCGCGGATCGCCAAGCCTCCGACGCACGTGCGCGTGGTCTTCCTGCCGCGCAGCGCGGGCGGCCACAGCATGGCGCTGTGGCGCCCCCAGATCCCGGCGGCGTTCCGCTGGCTGACCAGGCAGCTGGGGCCGCGCTCACCCCATCACGTCCGGACGGCGCTCACTCCTCCCGTACGGTCGAGCGGCGGTTCCAGGCCCGCGGAGCTCGCCAGTGATACCGCATCGCGAGCAGCCTCAGGACGAAGGCAGTGACCACCGCGAGCCCGCTGGTGAACGGGTTCAGCGCGTCGTAGTGGATGCACAGCACCACCATGGTGGCGCCGACGATCGCCGGGACCGCGTACAGGTCGCGGTCCCAGCGCAGCAGCGACGGGACCTCGTTGGCGAGCACGTCCCGCAGCACACCGCCGCCCACGGCGGTGGCCATGCCCAACGTCGCCGACGCGGTGAGGTTCAGCCCATAGGCGTACGCCTTCGTCGTGCCGGCCACGCAGAACAGGCCGAGCCCGGCCGCGTCGAACACGTACACCGCGGTCTGGATGCGCTCCATGTGCGGGTGCAGGAAGAAGACCACGAGCGCGGCGAACAGGGGGGTGAGGAAGTAGCCGAGGTCGGTGAAGGCGGCCGGGGGCACGGCCCCGATGACGATGTCGCGGAACAGCCCTCCGCCCAGCGCGGTGACCTCGGCCAGGACGGCGATGCCGAACACGTCGAAGTTCTTGCGGACGGCCAGCAGCGCGCCGGAGATGGCGAAGACGAAGATGCCGACCACGTCGAGCGTGTGCTGGACGGAAGGGCTGAACAGTTGCTGAAGCACGCCACATTCTTACTCGCGGCCGGTTCGCCCCCGAACACGACGGAACGGGAGAGTGCGACCGCCGGTGTGCCACCGGCTCCGCACTCTCCCGCTCGATCACGCGCGCGACTCCGTCGAGCCGCGCCGCCTACTTCCCGCTCGGCTCCTGAGAGCCGGAGTCGCCGGCGTCGTCGCCACCGTCGGCACCGGACTCCGCGGACCCGGAGCCCTCACCCGAGGTCTCCGAAGACCCGGCAGGCTCAGAGGCCCCGGCGGACTCCGTAGACCCGGCGGACTCCGAGGACTCGGCGGATTCCGAGGACTCGGCGGATTCCGAAGTCCCGGCCGACTCGGAGGACCCGGAGGACTCGAAGGACTCGGCGGACTCCGAGGACTCGGAGGATTCCGCGGATTCCGAAGTCCCGACGGACTCGGACGACTCGGCGGACTCCGAGGTCCCGGCGGACTTGGCGGACTCCGAGGTCCCGGCGGACTTGGCGGACTCAGCCGGATTCGGCGTCTCGCCGACCTCCGCGGCGACCGCCGCCGACGTCGCCGCCGACTCCGCAAGGACCTCGTCGGCCACGAGCTCCGCGGCCTCCTTGGCGACCGTGAGCAGCACGGTGTCCTGCGGGGCCTGGTCCTCGAAGTTCTCCGGGTGGTGGCAGGCCACCCGCTGACCGGGCCTCAGCTCCTTGAGCGGCGGCTCGGTCGTACGGCAGATCTCCGTCGCCTTCCAGCACCGGGTGTGGAAGCGGCAGCCGCTCGGCGGGGACATCGGTGAGGGCACGTCGCCCTGGAGCAGGATGCGCTCGCTCTTGGCGTTCTTGCGGCGGGGGTCCGGGATCGGGACGGCCGACATGAGCGCCTTGGTGTACGGGTGCATCGGCGCCTTGTACAGCGAGTCCCGGTCGGCCAGCTCCACGATCTTGCCGAGGTACATCACCGCGATCCGGTCCGAGACGTGCCGGACGACCGACAGGTCGTGCGCGATGATCACATACGTCAGGCCGAGCTCCTGCTGGAGGTCGTCGAGAAGGTTGACGACCTGCGCCTGGATCGACACGTCGAGCGCGGAGACCGGCTCGTCCGCCACGACCAGCTTCGGCTTGAGCGCGAGCGCCCGGGCGATGCCGATGCGCTGGCGCTGACCACCGGAGAACTCGTGCGGATAGCGGTTGTAGTGCTCGGGGTTGAGACCGACCACCGACAGCAGCCGCTGCACCTCCTTCTTGATCCCGCCCTCGGGCTCGACGCCCTGGAGCCGGAAGGGGGCGCCGACGATGGTGCCGATGGTGTGGCGCGGGTTCAGCGACGAGTACGGGTCCTGGAAGATCATCTGCACGTCGCGGCGCAGCGGACGCATACCGCTCACACCGAGGTGCGTGATGTCCTTGCCCTCGAACTCGACCGTGCCCGCGGTCGGTTCGAGCAGCCGCGTGATCAGCCGGCCCATCGTCGACTTGCCGCAGCCGGACTCGCCCACGACACCGAGGGTCTCGCCGGAGCGGACCTCGAAGTCGATGCCGTCGACCGCACGCACCGCGCCGACCTGGCGCTGCAGCAGGCCCTTCCGGACCGGGAAGTGCTTCTGCAGGCCGGCCACCTTCAGCAGAACCTCGCCCGGGGCGGCGTCCTTGGTGAGGGTGGCCGTACCGGAGGCCTGCTCCTCGGCGCCGTCGCTCTGTGCAGGGATGCTCACTGCGTTGTCCTCTGCGTTCTCACTCACAGCTTCGGCGCAATCTCTTCGGTCCAGATCCGCTCCCGCTGCTCCTGCGTCATGTGGCAGGCGGCCCAGTGCCGGCTGCCGACCTCGGTCAGCTCGGGGCGGACCGTGCGGGTGACGTTGTCCTTCGGGACGTCGGCGTACGGGCAGCGCGGGTTGAACGCGCAGCCGGACGGGACGTTGATCAGGGAGGGCGGGGAGCCCTTGACCGGGATGAGCCGGTCCTGCTGCTCGCGGTCCAGACGCGGCATCGAGCCGAGCAGGCCCCAGGTGTAGGGGTGCCGGGGCTCGTAGAACACCTGGTCGGCCGGGCCGCGCTCGACGCAGCGGCCGCCGTACATCACCAGGAGGTCGTCGGCCATCTCGGCGACGACGCCGAGGTCGTGCGTGATCATGATGACCGCGGAGCCGAACTCCTTCTGCAGGTCGCGGATCAGATCGAGGATCTGCGCCTGCACGGTGACGTCCAGAGCCGTGGTCGGCTCGTCCGCGATGAGCAGTTCGGGGTTGTTGACCAGCGACATCGCGATCATCGCGCGCTGGCGCATACCGCCGGAGAACTCGTGCGGGTAACTGTCCGCACGCTTGGCCGGCTCGGGGATGCCCACCCGGTCCAGCATCTCGATCGCGCGCTGCTTGGCGGCCTTCTTGGAGACGTTGTGGTGAACCCGGTAGGCCTCCACGATCTGCTGCCCGACCGTGTAGTACGGGTGCATCGCGGACAGCGGGTCCTGGAAGATCATCGCCATCTTCCGGCCCCGCAGGCGGCGCACCTCGTCGGGGTTGGCGCCGATCAGTTCCTGCCCGTCCAGCCAGACCTCGCCGGAGACCGTGGCGTTGGCCGAACGGTGCAGGCCCATCACGCCGAGCGAGGTGACGGACTTGCCGGACCCGGACTCACCGACGATGCCCAGGGTCGCGCCCCGGCGGACGTCGAAGCTGACGCCGTCCACCGACTTGACCAAGCCGTCGTCGGTGTTGAAGTGGATACGCAGATCGCGCACGGAGAGGAACGCGTCGTCGGCGTCGGAGGATGCGGCGGTGGCCGGTTCGCCGGACGTCGCCTTGTCGAGCTTGCTCACGAGAACCTCACGCGGGGGTCGATGGCTGCGTAGACCAGATCGACGAGGAGATTGCAGAGGACGATGAAGAACGCGGCGACCAGGGTCACGCCCATGACGATGGGCAGGTCGTTGTCCCTGATGGCCTGGATGGAGTACGCGCCGATCCCCTGCAGGGAGAAGACGGTCTCGGTGAGCACCGCGGAACCGATGAGGATTCCGAAGTCCATGCCGAAGATGGTGACGATCGGGGTCAGCGCGGCTCGCAGGCCGTGCTTGGTCACCACCGTCGTCTCCTTGAGTCCCTTGGCGCGCGCCGTTCTGATGTAGTCCTCACTCATCGTCTCCAGCATGCCCGCCCGGGTGAGTCGCGCGTAGAGGGCGGAGAAGAGGAACGCGAGACTGATCCACGGCAGCAGCAGATGCCACGCCCAGTCGGCCGGGTTCTCGGTGAACGGCACGTAGTCGGTGCTGTCCCAGATGGGCCACTGGTACACAAAGAGTGCGTTGACGATCTGACCGGTGAAGAAGATGGGCAGCGAGACGCCGGCGAGCGCGATGAACATCGCGATGCGGTCCACCGGCTGGCCCTTGCGCAGCGCCGAGATGACGCCGGTCGTGACGCCGAAGATCAACCAGATCACCGCTGCCCCGACGGCCAGCGAGAAGGAGATCGGAATCCGCTGCTGGAGCTCGGGCCAGACCTCGATGTGACTCTTGAAGGAGTACCCGAAGCAGGGCGCGCCGCAGTGCGATGCGTCAGGGCCGAACTTGTAGTCGGCGCCCACGAACAGGCCCTTGATGTAGTCCCAGTACTGGATGTAGATGGGGTGGTCGAAACCCAGGTTCTTCTTGATCGCGGCGACGGACTCGGGGTTGGCGTCCTTGCCGACGTACTGGGTAGCCAGCTGGGTGGCTGTCTGGCCGCCCAGACGGGGGACCACGAAGAAGATGGCGAAGGTGACTGCGCTGACCACCAGCAGCAGTACCAATGCGCCGAAGACGCGTCGGATGATGTACGCAGCCACAGCTGTGCGGCTCCGGGTGGCCGGGGCGGGGTGTGTCCGCCCCGGCCACCCGGTGCCTTCACCTGCCTTTCAGGGAAATCGGGCCTGCAGTTACTTCGAAGAGCCCAGCAGCAGGTAGTCGTACATGCCGAGGTACGCCTGCGAGACCGTGACGTTGGTCGCGGAGTCCGGCCGGAACAGCAGGTTCTTGCGGTAGACCAGCGGCACCACCGAAGCGTTCTCCTGCACCATCTTGTCGATCTCGCCCCAGGCCTTGGTACGGGCCGCGGAGTCGGTGTTGGCGATCGCGGCCTTCAGAGCGGCGTTGATCTTCGAGTCGTTCAGCTCCATCAGGTTGTTGCCACCCGACGGCTTGATGGCCGCACCGTTGATGATCTGGTCGAGGAAGCCGAAGCCGGTCGGCCAGTCGGCGCCCCACGCCATGGACATCATGCCCAGCTTGTGCTCGTGGACGTAGCTCGGGACACCGGCGAAGTTGGAGAAGTACTTACCGGAGGGGAACTGCTTGATGTCGACCTTGATGCCGATGGCCTTCATCGAGTTCTGGATCGCCGTGGCCTGCGCCACCTCGGCGGGACGGTCGGAGCGGGCCGTCAGCGTGGTGGAGAAGCCGTTCGGCTGGCCGCACTGCTTCAGCTCGGCCTTGGCCTTGTCCACGTCGCCCTTGTTCCCGGTGGACGGGTACTGGTCGAACTTGGTGTAGCCGTTGACCGACGGCGGCAGCAGCGTGGTGGCCACGTCGCCCTTGGGCGCGCCGCCGATGGCGTCGACCACCGACTGCTTGTCGAGGCCCCACTGCACGGCCTTGCGGCAGTGGATGTTGTCGAACGGCTTCACGTTCACGTTCAGCGCGATGTACGACGTGGCACCCGCGTAGGAGTTGTCCGTCTGCTTGGCGTACTTGCCGCTCAGCACCTTCGGCTGGGTCTGCGGCTGCACGCCGGTGCCGGCGATGTCACCGGTGACCTTGTCGGCCAGCAGGTCGTTGTCGACCGTGACGGGGTTGACCTTGAACTTGACCTCGTACCGGTCCGGCAGCGCCGTGCGGATCGGGTCCGTCTTCGGGTCCCAGTTCTTGTTGCGGACGAGGGTGGCGCTGCGGCCCTCCTGGTACGACTCGAACTGGTACGGGCCGGACGACACGATGTGCTGGACGTACTTGGCGCCGTCGTCCTTCGCCTGCGGCACGGGAGCCGTCTGGGAGAAGGTCGTCAGGTAGTCGAAGTCGGCGAACGGCTGGTTCAGCTTGAAGACGATCGTCCGGTCGTCCGGGGTCTCGATCGACTTCAGGCCCTCGGGCGACTTGTCCTTGTAGGGGCCCTTGTACTTGTCGCCGCCCACCAGGTAGCTCTTGAAGTAGGTGGGGCCGTTGGACATGACCTCGGGCGCGAAGTTGGAGCGCTCGACGGCGTACTTGACGTCCTTGGACGTGATCGGCGTGCCGTCCTGGTACTTCAGGCCCTCACGCAGGTGGTACGTCCAGGTCTTGGCGTCGGCGCTGGGCTCGCCCAGGGACTCGGCGAGGTCGGGGACGACCTCGAGGCCTGCCGTACCCGCCGCGGGCTTGAACGTGGTGAGCGAGCGCGCGTAGAGGCGCGAGAAGTTCAGCACGAAGCCGTAGTACGTGTTGCCCGGGTCGAGGGAGTCCGGCACGTCCGACTCCTCGAGCGTGACCGTCCCCCCCTTCTTGCTCGACGCGTTGACGATGGAGTCCAGCGCCGCGTCCTTCTTACCGCTGTTACCGCTGCCCTTGCTGCCGCCGCCGTTGTCGTCGCCGCCGCCGCAGGCCGCGGCACCCAGCGAGAGCACCATGACCGACGCGATCGCCGCGGTAACCCTTCTCGTCTTCACGTGAGGAAAGCCCCCTCTATTGATGGATCACTTGCTGCGAGGGTCGAGCGCGTCACGCAGCCCGTCACCCAGCAGGTTGAAGGCCAGGACGGTGACGAAGATCGCCAGTCCGGGCACGAACATGAACTGCGGATCTGCGGTGTAGAGATCCACGGCGTTGCTGAGCATGCCGCCCCACGAGGCCTGCGGCGGGGCGATACCGACTCCAAGGAAGCTCAGCGCGGCCTCGAAGAGAATGTTCGTCGGGATGATCAGCGTCGAGTAGACGAGGATCGGCGCGACGAGGTTGGGGAGCAGTTCCCGGAACAGGACGTACGGACCTCGCGCCCCGAGGCTCTGAGCGGCCTCGATGAACTCCCGCTTGCGCAGGCTCATGGTCTGGGCGCGCACGATGCGTCCGATGTACGGCCAGCTGAAGAAGCCGATCACGAAGATCAGCACGCAGATGCGCAGCGACAGCCCGTCCAGGCCGAAGAAGCCGTCCTGCACCGAGGCCGAGATGGCGATGGCGAACAGCAGCAGCGGAAAGGCCAGGAAGGTGTCCATCAGCTTGCTGACGAGGCTGTCCACCCAACCGCCGTAGTACCCGGCGACGACGCCCAGCACCGTGCCGATCACCACCGAGAGCAGGGTGGCGCCGCCTGCGACCAGGAGCGAGACCCAGGAGCCGTCGATGATGCGGGCGAGCATGTCGCGCCCGTACTGGGGCTCGACACCCAGCGGGTGCGACCAGCTCATGCCGCCCCAGCCGCCCTTGGGGGCCAGGAGGGCGGGGTCGATGAGGTCCTGGTGGAACTTGTCGGGGTCGAGCCCGAAGATCCACTCGATGGGCTTGGCCAGGATCGCCATCAGAAGCAGCAGGATGACGACGACACCGCCGGCCATGGCCACCTTGTCCCGCTTGAACCGGGTCCAGGCGATCTGTGTCAGTGAACGCCCTTCGATCTGGCTCTTCTTGGCCCCGGCGAGCACGGCCTCAGGCTGTGCTCCGGCTTCCGCCCCGGTGGTCTCGATCGGTGCGGTCACAGTGACCCGACCCCTCTCGCCGGTGGTGACCGGCCTTTCGTCCGCCGCTGTGGGCGGCCTTGGTTCGCTTACCTGCCGCGCGGTGGCCACAGATGGATGCGGCTCAACTGCCCTGCGAGTTCCCCGATTGGGCTCGATCACAGGATCGTCGGCCTCGTATCTGGAAGGCGAGTCTTCAACGCGCTCACGATCACCCGCCAGATCTGGTGAAGAATGGATGCGCAAACGTGACACGAGTTGAGGGGTTCCGTTATCCGGACAGTGGGTAACGGGGGTCGGACGGGTCCTAGTTGGGACATTTGACGGCACCGGGGGACCAAAGCTCCGACTCTACGCGCAGAGAGCGTGACGCCCGGCCGCTCTCCGCCGGCGCCAGCAGCGGACGGTCAACTCCTCAAACGCAAAGGCAACTTGACCAGCCGACCGGCGCGTGATGCACCTCACGCCCTGCCCGTGGTTTTGCCCCCTCGGGACAAAGAAGCGCCCTTTCGTCCGCCCTACCGGATCGGCCAATCGACGCAATCACGCAAAGAGGAATTCCCGTCACTCACCGCGCACCCGCTTTTCGCTTCCCGCCGGTCCAAGAGCCGGGCCGGCACTCCGACGCCGAATCGACCCGACGCGATTTCCACGCGCCTTTGGCGAAACACCGCGGGGCCGCCTCCCCTGGGGGAGGCGGCCCCGGTCGCGTCGGTCGGTCCGGCTCAGTAGCCGCCGTGGACCGGCGGGTAGCCGTAGCCGGCCACCGGGGCCTGCGCGGGGGCCACGTGGCTCTCCCGGTCGTAGAACGGGCGGGAGTTGGCGCGCAGCCACAGGGCGACCGGGTCGTACTCGTCGGACATCGCGACCGTCGACACCGGCAGACCGTCGGGGACGGCTCCGATGGACTGCTGCATCATCACGCGCACCGAGTCGACGGCCGGCGGCGAGGTGTCGTACACGTCGAGGCCGATGGCGAGGTACGGCGCTCCGAGCGCGGGCTGCACCCAGGCGTGGCGCAGCGAGCGCAGGGCCGGGGTGCGGTGGGCGTTCTGGGTGAGCAGGGCGTAGAACCGCGAGGCCTCGACGGTGGGTTCGGACAGCCGCAGCGGGCCCGCGGGCTGGCGGTCGAGACCGGTGGCGATGCGGCGCAGATCCAGCCACGGGACGCCGACACCGCCGCCCGGGGCGTGCGGGTTCAGCCAGAGGCCGTAGTGGTCGGGGTAGAGGGTGCGGGCCACGTCGAGGCCGTCCACGACCTCGTACGAACGGTTCCAGCCGCTGGCGGACAGCTCCTGGGCGGAGGTCACGCAGGGCGCGTAGCCGTGGCCGTCGACCTCCATGTGGCCGTACTGCGCGTCGGGGGAACCCGCCTGGCCGTGCCACAGCAGCATCCATACCTGGCCGGAGGACGGGGTCGCCAGCACGCGCAGCAGCGCCTCGTAGGCGTCGTAACGCCCGGGCGTCACCTGGCGCAGCGTCTGCTCGACCTGCCCGGCCGTGGTGCCGCTGGCGCTCACTTGTACCGCCCCTCCATACAACCGACGTGTCGACCGAGCCGTGGGTCCGGGTCCTGTCGTCACCTTCCCGTCGTCCGCCCGGCGAGCAGGCGGGAGTCTGACAACAGGGCCTAGCTTAAGCCGCCGTCCGGCGGCCGGGGACTCGCCGTGCGCCGCCGACTGCGGATCGTGTGCGCCCGCCCGGCGTCCCCGGTCGGACTCAGTGGGCGTGCTGGTAGAACGGGCGGACGTGCTCCCTCATCCAGTCCGCCACGGGATCCTGGGCGACGTCCAGGAGGACCAGGTTGACCGGCCACCCGGCCGGGGTCTTCGCCAGGGCCCGGCCCAGGGCGTCCAGGGGGCGGGCCTGTGGGTCGCCGTCCCACTGGGACAGTTCGACGCCGATGAACATCACCGGGTCGTCCGTCTCGACGGCGGCCAGGCAGCGGCGGGCGGTGCTGACCACGCCGGTCTCGGCGAACTCGGCGCAGGCGGCGGCGAGGAAGTCCACCGGGTCGTCCTGCCAGTCCGGTTCGAAGAGGCGGACGCGGCCGCCGGCGGAGGCACCGTCCAGGTGGGTGCGCCCGGCCCGGCACAGTTCGGCCACGGCGGCCGGCGGCAGCGGGACGCCGACCACGCCGTCCGGGTTGAGCGCGATGCCGGCCTGCGGGGGCAGTCCGCGCGCGAACTCGACGGCGGGCGCGACGGTGTACGCCATGTGGGCGCCCGCGACCTGGCGGAACTGCTCCTCGGAGCTGAAGACCGGCACGTAGGCCTGACCGTCGATCTCCACCGTGGGCAGGTCGAGTGGCCCGCTCTGCGGTCCGCCGCCGTTGGGCAGGGGCACCCAGACGAGGCTGCGGCCGAGCACCTCCAGGATCCGGCCACCGGCGGACGGGACACCGAGGGAGGCGGACAGCACCTCCTCCAGCTCGTTGCCGGGCCATCCGCTGTGCGGGTGGGAGTGCGTCTGTGCCGGAAAGTCCGCGGAGAAGTCCGTCGGGAAGTCCATCTGCTACCGCCTGCTGTGAACACTGCTGTGGCCGAAAGGCTATCGGGTACCGGCCCGAACCTCACGAGAAATCCCGGGCCCGCGATCACGGCTGCCCCGGCGAGCGCCCTCGCGGCCCCGTGCACGTCCTGCCACGGCACGGTCACGGATGCCGCCCTGCCGCGAAGCGGGCCGGGCGTGCAATGATGTCCGCGCAACTGCATATCGGCCGTTTGAATCCGCGCGGGAGAGTCCCCAGCCGTCTCACCGGGGCGCCGAAGGAGCAAGTACCTCCCTTGAATCTCTCAGGCACCGTTACCGCGCGGGCGAGGCACATCTGAAAAGCGGGCCGCTGGGCGCAGCGGCCCCACCCAAGGTGCAAGCCGTGCACCGTCCGTCCGACGGCGGTCATGGCGAACCTCTCAGGTTCCGATGACAGATGGGGAGGACATGGATCCGTCCTTGCCCTCCCCCACGCCCGGTTTCGCTCGCGCGGGGGACCCCATCGCCTTGGAGACCGCCCGATGAGCAGTACCCCACCCGACCGACTCCGCCGCACCGCGCTCGACGCGCTGCACCGCTCGCTCGGCGCGACGATGACCGACTTCGCCGGCTGGGACATGCCCCTGCGCTACGGCTCCGAGCGCGACGAGCACATCGCCGTGCGGACGAAGGCCGGCCTGTTCGACCTGTCCCACATGGGCGAGATCACCGTCACCGGCCCGCAGGCCGTCGCCCTGCTGAACCACGCCCTGGTCGGCAACATCGCCACCGTCGGCCTCGGCCGCGCCCGCTACACCATGATCTGCCGGGCCGACGGCGGCATCCTGGACGACCTGATCGTCTACCGGCTGGGCGAGACCGAGTACCTGGTCGTCGCCAACGCCTCCAACGCCCAGGTGGTGCTCGACGCGCTGACCGAGCGGGCGGCGGGCTTCGACGCCGAGGTGCGCGACGACCGGGACGCCTACGCGCTGCTCGCCGTGCAGGGCCCCGAGTCCGCCGGCATCCTGAAGTCGCTGACCGACGCCGACCTGGACGGCCTGAAGTACTACGCCGGTCTCCCCGGCACGGTCGCGGGCGTCCCCGCGCTGATCGCGCGCACCGGCTACACCGGTGAGGACGGCTTCGAGCTGTTCGTGGCCCCCGGTGACGCGGAGAAGGTGTGGCAGGCGCTGACCGAGGCGGGCGCGGACGCCGGCCTGGTCCCGTGCGGGCTGTCCTGCCGGGACACGCTGCGCCTGGAGGCGGGCATGCCGCTGTACGGGCACGAGCTGTCGACCTCGCTGACCCCGTTCGACGCGGGCCTCGGCCGGGTGGTCAAGTTCGAGAAGGAGGGCGACTTCGTCGGCCGCGAGGCCCTGCTGGCCGCCGCCGAGCGCGCCG
Organism: Streptomyces cyslabdanicus; assembly: GCF_052663305.1. Classification (NCBI taxonomy): domain Bacteria; kingdom Bacillati; phylum Actinomycetota; class Actinomycetes; order Kitasatosporales; family Streptomycetaceae; genus Streptomyces; species Streptomyces cyslabdanicus. The sequence continues at coordinate 33,527 of NZ_JBQRUW010000054.1, read as the reverse complement.
CCGCCGAGCCGCCCCGGGTGCTCGTCGGCCTGGTCGCCGAGGGCCGCCGGGTCCCGCGCGCCGGGTACGCGGTCGTCGCGGGCGGCGAAGTGATCGGCGAGGTCACCTCCGGCGCCCCCTCCCCCACCCTGGGCAAGCCGATCGCCATGGCGTACGTCGACGCCGCGCACGCCGCCGAGGGCACGCCCGGTGTGGGCGTGGACATCCGGGGCAAGCACGAACGGTACGAGGTCGTGGCGCTGCCCTTCTACAAGCGCCAGAAGTGACACCGTCGTAGCCGCCACGGAGGCGACGTGAGGCACGTCACCCCTGGTCGCGCACACCTTTCGCGCTCCCCATTCATCACCATTGACCCGCGTACAGGAGAATTCAGGCCATGAACAACCCTCAGCATCTGCGCTACAGCAAGGAGCACGAGTGGCTGTCGCCCGTCGAGGACGGCGTGGCGACGGTCGGCATCACCGAGTTCGCGGCCAACGCGCTCGGCGATGTCGTCTACGCCCAGCTCCCGGAGGTCGGCGACACGGTGGCCGCGGGCGAGACCTGCGGTGAGCTGGAGTCGACCAAGTCGGTGTCCGACCTGTACTCCCCCGTCAGCGGTGAGGTCACCGAGACCAACGAGGACGTGGTGAACGACCCGTCGCTGGTGAACTCCGCGCCCTTCGAGGGCGGCTGGCTGTTCAAGGTGCGCCTGGCCGAGGAGCCCGCCGACCTGCTCTCCGCCGACGAGTACGCCGCCGAGACGGCCGGCTGAGAATCGGACATACGCACATGACTGTTCTCAACACTCCCCTGCACGAGCTCGACCCGGACGTGGCCGCCGCGGTCGACGCCGAGCTGCACCGCCAGCAGTCCACGCTCGAGATGATCGCCTCGGAGAACTTCGCCCCGGTCGCGGTCATGGAGGCGCAGGGCTCGGTCCTCACCAACAAGTACGCCGAGGGCTACCCCGGCCGCCGCTACTACGGTGGCTGCGAGCACGTCGACGTGGTCGAGCAGATCGCCATCGACCGCATCAAGGAGCTGTTCGGCGCCGAGCACGCCAACGTGCAGCCGCACTCCGGCGCGCAGGCGAACGCGGCCGCGATGTTCGCGCTGCTCAAGCCCGGCGACACGATCATGGGTCTGAACCTCGCCCACGGCGGGCACCTGACCCACGGCATGAAGATCAACTTCTCCGGCAAGCTCTACGACGTCGTCGCCTACCACGTGGGCGAGGACGGCCTGGTCGACATGGCCGAGGTGGAGCGCCTGGCGAAGGAGTCCAAGCCGAAGCTGATCGTGGCCGGCTGGTCCGCCTACCCGCGCCAGCTGGACTTCGCCGCGTTCCGCCGGATCGCGGACGAGGTCGGCGCGTACCTCATGGTCGACATGGCGCACTTCGCCGGCCTGGTGGCCGCGGGCCTGCACCCCAACCCGGTGCCGCACGCCCACGTGGTCACCACCACCACCCACAAGACGCTGGGCGGCCCGCGCGGCGGTGTCATCCTGTCCACCGCCGAGCTGGCCAAGAAGATCAACTCCGCGGTGTTCCCCGGTCAGCAGGGCGGCCCGCTGGAGCACGTGATCGCCGCCAAGGCGGTGTCCTTCAAGGTCGCCGCGAGCGAGGAGTTCCGCGAGCGCCAGCGCCGTACCCTGGACGGCGCCCGCATCCTGGCCGAGCGCCTGGTCCAGGACGACGTCCGGGCGGTCGGCGTGGACGTCCTGTCCGGCGGCACGGACGTGCACCTGGTCCTGGTCGACCTGCGCGACTCCGAGCTGGACGGTCAGCAGGCCGAGGACCGCCTGCACGAGATCGGGATCACCGTCAACCGCAACGCGATCCCGAACGACCCGCGCCCGCCGATGGTCACCTCCGGCCTCAGGATCGGCACGCCGGCCCTGGCCACCCGCGGTTTCACGACCGAGGACTTCACCGAGGTCGCGGACGTGATCGCCGAGGCGCTGAAGCCGTCGTACGACGCCGACGCCCTCAAGGCCCGGGTGCGCGCCCTGGCCGACAAGCACCCGCTGTACCCGGGGCTGAACAAGTAGGTCCCGTCCCCAGGAGTGCCGCGTACGGCCGGAGACCCCGGTCCGTGCGCGGCGCCCCGCCCCTGGCACCCCCAGCACCACCCCGTCTTGAGGAGTCTCCGTGGCCATCTCGGTCTTCGACCTGTTCTCGATCGGCATAGGCCCGTCGAGCTCCCACACGGTCGGCCCGATGCGGGCGGCCCGCATGTTCGCCCGTCGGCTGCGCAATGAGGACCTGCTGGCGCGGACCGCGTCGGTCCGCGCCGAGCTGTACGGCTCCCTCGGGGCGACGGGCCACGGCCACGGCACACCGAAGGCGGTGCTGCTCGGTCTGGAGGGCGCCTCGCCGCGCACGGTGGACGTGGAGACGGCCGACGAGCGGGTGGAGACGATCAGGACCTCCGGCCGGCTGAGCCTGCTCGGCGAACACGAGATCGCGTTCTCCTACGACGACGACATGGTCCTGCACCGCCGCAAGGCGCTCCCCTACCACGCCAACGGCATGACCCTGTGGGCCCACGACGCCTCCGGTGCCGAGCTGCTGGCCAAGACGTACTACTCGGTCGGCGGCGGCTTCGTCGTGGACGAGGAGGCGGTGGGCGCGGACCGCATCAAGCTGGACGACACGGTGCTGAAGTACCCGTTCCGCTCGGGCGACGAGCTGCTGCGCCTGACGCAGGAGACCGGCCTGTCGATCTCGTCCCTGATGCTGGAGAACGAGCGGGCCTGGCGCACCGAGGAGGAGATCCGCGAGGGCCTGCTGGAGATCTGGCGGGTGATGCAGGCGTGCGTGGGGCGCGGCCTGAACCGCGAGGGCATCCTGCCGGGCGGCCTGAAGGTGCGCCGCCGCGCGGCCGTCACCGCCCGCCAGCTGCGCGCCGAGGGCGACGCGGCGGCCCGCGCGATGGAGTGGATCACCCTCTACGCGATGGCGGTGAACGAGGAGAACGCGGCCGGCGGCCGGGTGGTCACCGCCCCGACCAACGGCGCGGCCGGCATCATCCCGGCGGTCCTGCACTACTACATCAACTTCATCCCCGGCGCGGACGAGGACGGCGTGGTCCGCTTCCTGCTCGCCGCCGGCGCGATCGGCATGCTCTTCAAGGAGAACGCCTCCATCTCCGGCGCCGAGGTCGGCTGCCAGGGCGAGGTCGGCTCGGCCTGCTCGATGGCGGCGGGCGCCCTGGCCGAGGTCCTGGGCGGCACGCCGGAGCAGGTCGAGAACGCGGCCGAGATCGGCATGGAGCACAACCTCGGCCTCACCTGCGACCCCGTGGGCGGCCTGGTCCAGATCCCCTGCATCGAGCGCAACGGCATGGCCGCGGTCAAGGCGGTCACCGCCGCCCGGATGGCCATGCGCGGCGACGGCTCCCACAAGGTCTCCCTCGACAAGGTCATCAAGACCATGAAGGAGACCGGCGCGGACATGTCGGTGAAGTACAAGGAGACGGCCCGGGGCGGCCTGGCGGTGAACATCATCGAGTGCTGAGGAGGTCCGGCCCGGGCCCGCCGCGCGGGCCGCTACCTTCTGACGCTCAGCCAGACGACCAGCGCGATCACCGCGAGCGAGGCGGCGACGATCTTGCCAGTGCTGTAGGGGCGCTCGCCGACCACCTCGCCGGTGCGGGCGTTCACCGTCACCTGCCAGGTCCGCCCGGCGTGCAGGTAGGTCAGGAACCACACCGGGAGCAGCATCAGCTTGAAGGTGACGTCGGAGTAGTGGGTGTCGACCGACTCGACCCGCTGCTCGTCGCCCCCGATGTCGCTGCGGCAGTCGCCCTCGATGACCTCGGCCATCCGCTGCTCGGCCGTCGCCAGGCCGTCCTCGGGCTCGATGTCGTAGCGCACCGTCTGGAAGCCCGCCAGGTACTCCTCCTGGTAGGGCCTGGCCTCCTCCAGCGGCCAGGGCGTGAGCTTGTCGAGCTGCTTGGCGGTGACGTGGCTGGTGCCGGGCACCAGCACGTCGTCGAAGTCCCGGGAGACCGTCCCCGAGGCCGGGTACCAGCGGGTGTGCCGCACCTGCTCGGTCACGGTGCGGGTCTGGCCGTTCTCGGTGACGGTGCGCGTCACGGTCTCGTAGTAGTACACGCCGCGCCGGCCCCGGTAGTCGGAGACGGTGGCCGCGTCGTACGTCCAGTGCGGCAGGTAGCTGCCCTTGAAGGACTCCGCCTCGGTGACCTTCTTCAGGTCCTTCGGGGCGAACCAGCGGGAAGACGTCCAGGTGCGCAGCGCCTCCCGGGCCGCGTCGCGGTCCAGGCCGAACGGGACGACGGCCTCGGGCACGACCCGCTCGGTGGCGCCCGCGTCGGCCACCAGGGGCGTGGCGCAGAACTGGCAGCGCACGGAGAGGGAGTCGCTCTCGGTGCGGGCCCCGCACCCCGGGCAGACGAAGGTGTTCACGGAGCCGGGTCCGGCCAGTGGCTTGGCGGGGAGGGCCGCCAGCTCCTGGATCGGGTGCTCCCGTACCGCACGCGGGACGGGCACGATGGCCTGCTGGTGCCCGCAGTAGGGGCAGCGCAGCGCGTCGGTCCCCGGGGCGTACTCCACGGTGGCACCGCAGGCCTCGCAGGGGTACGAGCGGGCGGCGGTGGCCTGGTCCTCGGTCATGGTCGTCGTCCCCGCCCGCTCAGGCCTGGGGCGGCAGCGGCGGCGGGACGCTGCCGAAGAGGCGTTCGACCTCAGGGACCTGCTCGGCGGGGAGCCAGCCGGCCATGCCGTTCTGCCAGACCAGGGTGGTCCGGGTGAGGGTGCCCGCGCTGATCAGGCCGGTCAGCGCGGCGGTGTCGTACGGGCCCTGCTGGGCGCCGCCGACGCCGACGAACCACTGCTGCTGGGGCAGCGGCGGCGGGGTGGCCGGGGCGGGAGCGGGTGCCGGGGCCGCGGGGGGCTGCTGCGGGGTGAGGCCCTCCGCCATGCGGCGGCCCAGGGCCATGCCGACGCCCAGTCCGACGCCCTCGCCGGCGGCGCCGGGGTTGCGCGCGGCGTCGCCGATCGCGTCGGCCGCCTGGAGCTGGGTGTACTGGTCGAGGTTGCCCACGATCCCCATCCGGGAGCGGGCGTCGACGGCGGCCTCGACCTCGGGCGGCAGCGAGATGTTCTCGATGATGAACTTCGGCACGGCGATGCCGACCGGGGCCAGTTCCTCGGTGAGGGCGCCCGCCAGCCTGGCGCCGAGCCCGTCCTGCCGTGTGGCCAGGTCCAGCATCGGCACGCCCGCCGTGGCCAGGGCGGTGGCCAGCCGGCCGACGATCAGCTGCCGCAGGTACTCCTGCACTTCCTCGGTGCGGAACTGCGGGTCGGTGCCGGCCAGCTCGCGCAGCAGCGCGGCGGCGTCCACGACGCGCGCGGTGAAGGCGCCGAAGGCCCGCAGCCGGACCATGCCGAACTCGGGGTCCCGGACGATGACCGGGTTCTGGGTGCCCCACTTGAGGTCGGTGAACTGGCGGGTGGTGACGAAGTAGACCTCGGCCTTGAAGGGCGAGTGGAAGCCGTACTTCCAGCCCTTCAGGGTGGACAGCACCGGCAGGTTCTGCGTCTCGAGGGTGTAGGTGCCGGGCGTGAAGACGTCGGCGATCTGCCCCTCGTTGACGAAGACCGCCGTCTGCGACTCGCGGACGACGAGCTGGGCGCCCATCTTGATCTCGTTCTCGTAGCGCGGGAAGCGCCAGACGATGGTGTCCCGGCTGTCGTCGGTCCACTCGATGATGTCGATGAACTCACCACGTATACGGTCCATCAGTCCCATGGCCCGCCCCCGTTTCCTCTGCATGCGGCTTGCTTCGCGACCGCACGATAGCAATCGCCGCTGACCTGCGCGGAGGTGGCCGCCGTACCGGGTTCGGTGGTCCCCCGGAGCTGATGTTCGAACGCCCTGAGGGGATCGTCCGTATCAGGACGGGGCAGAACCCGACCGACGACTCCTCCCCCACGGCACCTTCAGGGAGTGCGCATGCTGCACGGCATCGACGTGAGCGCCTACCAGTCCTCCACCTACGGCACGAGCGGCCTCTCCTTCGTCTTCATCAAGGCGACGGAGGGCCGTTCGTACGTCAACTCCAAGCTCAGCGCCCAGACCAAGCACGGCCGCGACGCCGGTCTCGTGGTCGGCTTCTACCACTTCCTTTGGCCGGGCGACATCACCGCGCAGGCGGAGTACTTCGTCGCGCACGCCCCCGCGAAGGCGGGCGACGTCCTCGCCGTCGACTGGGAGACGACGGGTGGGGGCACGCACGCGAGTAACGCGGAGAAGGACGCGTTCATCCGGAAGGTCAAGTCCCTGCGCCCGCACAACCGGGTCGTGCTCTACACGAACAGGAACTTCTGGCTCACCATCGACACCACGTCCTACGCGGGCGACGGCCTGTGGATCGCCGACTACGTCACCGCCGGGCAGCCCCGGATCAAGGCCAAGTGGCTCTTCCACCAGTACACCGACAACCCGCTGGACACGGACGTGGCGAACTTCGCCAGCAAGGCGGCGCTGCAGCAGTGGGCGGCCATCTGATCCGGGTCGGCGCCGGCTGTCGCGGGCCCGCGCGGATCAGTCGTTCACACGGGCGCGCAGGGCGTTGACCACCCAGGCGAACTCCGTCCGGTACGCCGGTGCGGGCGTCCCCTTCAGGGTCGCCAGCAACTCGCGGTAGCGGGCGAGCCTGACGTTGTGGGACGCCTCCAGGCGCTCGATGACGGCCGCGCGGTCGGCGTCGCCGAGCAGCTCGTCCAGCACCTCGTCGGCTTCCGGGGCCTCAGGGGCGAGGCCGCGTTCCACGGCCTGCCCCGCCAGCTGGACGAGTCGCTTGACGAACCACATGGACGCCCCGGCGGGCGTCTCGTGGCCGCGGTCGGCGGCGTTGAACTCGGCCGCCTGGCGCATCCGCGCCCGGAACTCCGGGTCCCGCACCAGTTCGGCCAGCTCCACCCAGGCGTCGACCTGCTCGGGTGTCGGGTCCTCGGGCAGGTCCATCGCGGTGCGCCGCATGCGTTCGTGGATCTCGGGGTCGGCGGTGTCGAGCCCGTGGAACATCTCCTCCACGAACTCCTCCATGATCCTCCTGCGTTCGGCCACCGACAGCCGGGCCAGCTTGTTCATCAGGGTCGTCTCCTCCGCACTCGAGCCGCGTCGGGCCACGGTCGACAGCACCGCCTTGGTCACCCTCAGCGAGCGGATCTGCGCGTCCAGCGCGACCACGTGGGCCGCCGCCACCTGCGCGACCGTCCGCTCCCCCGCCAGCACCCCGCGCACGTCGGCCAGGCCGAGGCCCAGCTCGCGCAGGGTGCGGATCAGCTCCAGGCGGGCGACGCAGGCCGCGTCGAAGAGTCGGTAGCCGCCCGTGGAGCGGGCCACCGGGGGCAGGACGCCCTCGTCCGACCAGTAGCGGATGGTGCGTACGGTCAGTCCGGTGACCCGGGCCAGCTCGCCGATGGTGAGAAGGCCGGTGCCGTCTTCGGTCATGTCGGCGAGTGTGGACCTTCCAGCGGCTGGAGACTCAAGTCGGGTCAGCGGAAGATGCCCGTGTGACCCAGCGAGTAGCGGCCCGGCTGGGGGTAGACCGCGAGGCCGTGGGGGCCGCTGCCGACCTTGATGCGGGCGAGCTGGGCGCCGGTGCGGGTGTCGATGGCGTACACCTCGGAGTTGTAGCGGCCGGACAGCCACAGCACCTTGCCGTCGGCGGAGACGCCGCCCATGTCGGGGCTTCCGCCGTGCGGCAGACGCCACTTCCTGGTCAGCTTGCCCTGGGGGAAGTCGAAGACGGAGATGGTGCCCTCACCGCGGTTGGAGATGTACATCTCGCGGGAGTCGCGGCTGACGTACAGGCCGTGGGCGCCCTTGCCGGTGGGGAGGAACGTCGGTTTGCCGAAGGTGTCGCCGTTCAGGATCCACAGCCCGTCGGCCACCATGTCGGCGACGTAGAACTTCTTGCCGTCGGGCGAGATCTTCACGTCCTGCGGCATGGCGCCGGGGAAGTCCAGCTTCTGCTGGCCGACGACCTCCATCCTCGCCGTGTCGACCTTGAGCAGTTCGGAGCTGAACTCGCAGGAGACGATGAAGTAGCGGCCGTCCACGGAGAAGTCGGCGTGGTTGACGCCGGCACAGGCGACCGGCACGGCCTTGACCGTCTTCATGGTGTGCGCGTCGCGGAAGACGAGCTGGTGGTCCTTGGAGGCCATGACGACGGCGTACTTGCCGTCGGGCGTGAAGTAGAGGTTGTACGGGTCGTGCACGTCGACCGGCTTGCCCGCCTTGCCGGTTCTCGGGTCGATGGGGGTCAGGGAGTTGCCGAGGTCGTTGTTGACCCACAGCGTCTTCAGGTCCCAGGACGGCACGACGTGCTGGGGCTGGCGGCCCACCGGGATGGTCTCGACGACCTTGTACGTCTCGGGGTCGATGACCGTGACGGTGTTGGAGTTGGTGTTGGGGACGTAGACGCGGGACGGGAAGTCCCGGACCACCGGGGAGAGTTTGCCCGGGCGGTCGGCGGCGTAGACGTCGGTCGGGTCGAGGACCGGCGGCATGCCGGGCAGCACGTCGGCGGCCTGCTGCCGGGGCCGGACGGGCTCCTTGCTGGCGACGGCCTGGTCGGCGTGGTTCTTCGAGCCCCCGCCGGTGCAGGCGGACAGCGCGGTGAGCACGAGGCAGGCGGCGCCCGCGGTCAGGACCCGGGCGATGGAAGTGGATGGCATCAGCTCAGCAGCTCCGTGGTGGTGACCGCGTGGAGGCCGCGGCGGTCGAGTTCTTTGAGGACGTCGGGGAGGGCGGCGACCGTGTCCGGGTACCCGAAGTGCAGGCTCACCACGGATCCGTTGCGGATCCCGGCCAGGACCGTGCGGGTGACGGCGGGGGCGCCGGGCCGGGTGTAGTCGAGGGAGTCGACGTCGTAGGACAGCACGTGCGGGTACCCGGCCGCGCGGGCCAGCCGCTGGACCAGGGGGGAGGCGGTCGGGGCGCGCGAGGGGCGGAACCAGGTGCCGATCGAGCCGGTGAGCCGTTTCAGCCGGTCAGCGCAGTCGGTGATCTCCGCGCGGGCGTCGGCCTCCGCCATGGCGTTGACGGCCCCGTGGTGCTGGGTGTGGTTGCCGAGGTCGTGGCCGCCGTCGAGGATCCGGCGGGCCAGCTGCGGATGCTGGTCGAGCCAGGTGCCGACGGCGAGCACGGTGAGGCGGGCGCCGTGTTTCTCGGCCGCCGTGAGCAGGGCCTGGGCGGTCTCGGGGTCGCCCTGGCCGTGGAAGGTGAGGGCGACGCGCGGCCGGTCGCGCGGGCCGTGGGCGATCTGCGCGGGCTGCCCGGGGAAGGGGCGCGGCGCGGGCGCGGCACGCGGGGACCCGGCGGAGGAGGCCGAGGACGCGGCGAACGAGGTGGAGGACGCGGTGGCGTGCGGGGCGGCACCGGTGGAGGAGCACCCGGCGGCGAGCCCGGCACCGGCGACGAGCCCGGCACCGGCCCGCAGCACACCGCGGCGGTCGGTCGTGGTCACCGCACCATTTAAGAGGCAGAGAGTAAGAAAACGGGCGATTCACACGTAGGGATACGGGATGAGCGTCCGTCAGGTCCGGCCGAACCGGGGGTCAGCGGTCGGCCACGCGCATCTCGAACCACGTCGTCTTGCCCCGCGGCAGCAGGTCGACCCCCCAGCGGTCGGACAGCTGGTCGACGAGGAACAGGCCGCGCCCGCTGATGTCCAGCTCCTGCACGGGCATCAGGCAGGGCAGCCCCCGGGAGGGGTCGCGGACCTCGACGCGGAGCCAGCCGCGGCGGCGGCGCATCCGCAGCCCGAAGACGCGGGCGCCGGTGTGCCGCACGGCGTTTCCCACCAGTTCGGAGACGAGCAGGACGGTGTCCTCGGTCAGTTTCGGGGACAGTCCCCACTGGCGCAGGACGACGACCTGGGCGAGCCTGCGGGCGGTGGCGGCGGATTCGGGGCGGGACGGCAGCGGAACCTCCGACTCCGTCGGGTTGCCGTACAACTCCAGCGCCTTGAGCGCCCGTTCGTCCTCGACCGCGGGCGACCAGCGCGCCGCGGCCGCACGTGACTGCCCCCGCGGCTGTTCGATGCCTTCCAGCCCGGCCATGCCCCCATCATGGCCGTCCGCGGCCCCCCGCGGGGCGGTTCCCGCGGAATACGCCCCCCGGGTGTCCTCTGCGCACGGGATTCGAACGGCATATGCCGATGGCACTTCGGGCTCGTCGGCGGCCCCGTTGACCTGGGCGGACGGATCGGCTGGAGGCAATCGACCGGCTCCCTCGGCACGGCGGGCTCACGGCTGCGTCAAGGCTGCCACAAACCGCCCGCCGGGGGGCCCGGAATCAGACGCCGCGTCATTTGCAAGAGGGCGGGCGGGGATTCACAGGAACTTCGCCTTGCCGGGGCCCTCCTCGACGAAGCTGCGCATCCCGCGCTCGCGGTCCTCCGTGGCGAACAGGCCCGCGAACCAGTTGCGCTCGATGGCGAGTCCGGTCTCGAGGTCCGTCTCCAGGCCGGCGTCGATCGACTCCTTGGCCGCGCGCAGCGCGATGGCCGGTCCCTGGGCCAGCCGCGCGGCCCAGGCGTGCGCGGCCTCGTAGACCTCGGCGGCCGGGACCACGCGGTCCACCAGGCCGATGGCGAGGGCCTCGTCGGCCTTGACCTGACGGCCCGTGAAGATGAGGTCCTTGGCCTTGGAGGGGCCGATCAGCCGGGACAGCCGCTGCGTGCCGCCCGCGCCGGGGATGAGGCCGAGCAGGATCTCCGGCTGGCCGAGCTTGGCGTTGTCGGCGGCGATCCGGTAGTCCGCGCAGAGCGCGAGCTCGCAACCGCCGCCCAGCGCGTAACCGGTGACGGCGGCGACCACCGGCTTGGGGATGCGGGCCACGGCGGTGAAGGAGTCCTGCAGGGCACGGGCCCGCACGACCATCGCCGCGTGGTCCATCACCTGCATCTCCTTGATGTCCGCGCCGGCCGCGAACACCTTCTCCCCGCCGTAGATCACCACGGCGCGCACGTCCTCGCGGCGGGTGGCCTCCTCGGCGAGCTCCTTGATCCGGTCCTGCGTCGCGACGTCGAGCGCGTTCATCGGCGGGCGGTCCAGGCGCAGCGTGCCGACGCCCTCGGCGACTTCCAGAGATACGGTCATGAGTGCAGGTTAACGTCCACTAACGGCGAACCGCCCGGTGCGGTCCCTCACACCGGGCGGTGCCGTCGTGCTGCCCTGCTGCCGTCGGGGACGGTCAGGCCTTCCACTCGTCCCAGGACATGTTCCATCCGTTCATCCCGTTGTCCGGGGCGACGGTACGGTCCTGGGAGTTCTTCACGACGACCACGTCGCCGATGATCGAGCGGTTGAAGAACCAGGCGGCCGGCACCCCGCTGTCGTAGCCGCCGCGCACGTCGCGCAGGCCGACGCAGCCGTGGCTGGCGTTGTAGTTGCCGAAGGCGCCGCCGCCCCAGTAGTTGCCGTGGATGAAGGTGCCGGAGTTGGTCAGGCGCATGGCGTGCGGGACGTCCTTGATGTCGTACTCGCCGCCGAAGCCGACCGTCTCACCGTTCATCCGGGTGACCGTGAGCTTCTCGGTGATGACCATCTGTCCGTTCCAGGTGGCGGTGCCCGGCGCTCCCGCGGTGATGGGGATGGTCCTGACGACCTTGCCCTCCCGCATGACCTTCATGGTGTGCTTCTTGGCGTCGACCACGGAGACCTGGTTGCGGCCGATGGTGAAGGAGACCGTCTTGGTCTGCTTGCCGTAGACGCCGGGGCGGCCCTCGACACCGTCGAAGTTGAGCTTGACGGTGACCTTGGTGCCGGCCTTCCAGTAGTGCTCGGGCCGGAAGTCGAGGCGGTCGTTGCCGAACCAGTGGCCGGCGACCTCGACGGCCGGCTCGGTCGTGATCTCGATCGCCTTCTCGACGGCCTTCGGGGCCGTGATGCCCCGGGTGAAGCGGAGGGAGAACGGCATTCCGACGCCCACGGTGGAGCCGTCCTCGGGCGTGAAGTAGCCGACGAAGGTGTTCTGCGGCGTCAGGGTGGTGAAGCCGGAGTCCTCGGCCGCCTCACGGCCCGCGGCGTCCTTGGCGACGGCGTGCACCGTGTACTTGGTGGAGGCGGCCAGGTGGATGTCCGGGGTCCACGAGGAACCGTCGGCGGCTATCTGCCCGGATATCGCGGTGCCCTTGGCGTCCTTGACGACGACCTGGGTGAGCTTGCCCTTGCTCGCACCGACCTTGAGGGCGCCGCTCGTGTCGACGGCCTTCGCGCCGTTCTCGGGCGCGATGGTCACGACCGCCTGCGACTGCTCACTGCGCACCGTGTCGACGTCCTTGTCCTTCCCCCCACGGGACGACGGGTCGTGGGCGCCGCCTCCGCCGCACGCGGTGACGGCGAGGAGCAGCACCCCGGTGGCCAGCGTCAGCAGCCCCTTGCTCCCCCGTCGTTTCCGCGCACCCACCGATGCCCCCGAAATCGGCCGCACGTTCACCTTGTTCTCCCCTCCCCGGGCCGGAACAGACCCGCGCCCCAGCGCGCCGTACGCGCTCTGGCGCATAGTAACCACAAGGTCAGGAGCAAGCTGTCAGGCGATTGTCACTGTTCCGTCCCAAGTTCGACGGCTCCCCGCAAACGCCCCTCACCCCTCGGCTCCGCCCCCACCCGGTCGTCCGACCGCGTCCGGGAAACGTGAGTGCGAGGCAAGCTCTGGGCAGAACAGTGGGGAGGACCGCGCGACGGGGAGCCGCGACCGGGGGTCAGCCGCAGGGGGGCGGGCCGGAGGCGGACACGAGCCGGAAGAGCCGCACAGAGCCGCACAGCCGAACAAGAGGGGCCGCCCTGGTGTCCAGCGCAGCCGAGCAGGAGGCGGTGGCGGGCGGGCACGCCACCGAGGAGGGGCGCCCGCCCGCCGCCGTGAACGGCGCGGACCGGGCCGCGCCGCGCCCCGGCGTGCCCGTGTGGCCGGGAGCCCCGACGCCGCTGGGCGCCCGTTTCCGGGCCGGCCCTGACGGGACGTCGGGCACCGGCTTCGCGCTGTGGGCGGGCGGGGCGGAGGCGGTCGAACTGTGCCTGTTCGACGGTCCGGGCCCGGACGCGGAGGAGACGAGGGTCCCGCTGACCGAGCTGACCCACGAGACCTGGCACGGTTTCGTGCCCGGAGTCCTGCCGGGGCAGCGCTACGGCTACCGGGTGCACGGCCGCTGGGACCCGTGGACGGGCGCCCGCTGGAACCCGGCGAAGCTGCTGCTCGACCCGTACGCGCGCGCGGTGGACGGTGGCAAGGGAAATGATTACAGCCGGCTGCCGCCCGAGGTCTACGGGCACGTCCGCGACTGGCCGGACCAGCAGGTCGCGGACACCGTGCGCGACGAGCGGGACTCGGCGCCGTACGTGCCCAAGGGCGTCGTGGTCCACGACGACGACGACTGGTCCGACGACCGCCGCCCCGGTACGCCGTGGGCGGACTCGGTGATCTACGAGCTGCATGTGCGCGGCTTCACCAGGCTGCACCCGGGGATCCCCGAGGAGTTGCGGGGGACGTACGCCGGTCTCGCCCACCCGGCGGCGATCGAGCACCTGGTGAGGCTGGGCGTGACCGCGGTGGAACTGCTGCCGGTGCACCAGTTCGCGCACGAGGACCACCTGCTGCGCCGCGGCCTGCGCAACCACTGGGGCTACAACTCGATCGGCTACTTCGCCCCGCACGCCGGCTACGCCTCCTCCGGCACCGCGGGCCCGCAGGTGGGCGAGTTCAAGCGGATGGTGCGCGCGCTGCACGCGGCCGGGATCGAGGTGATCCTCGACGTGGTCTACAACCACACGGCGGAGGCCGGCGAGTACGGCCCGACCCTGTCCCTGAAGGGCGTCGACAACCAGCGCTACTACCGCCTCCAGACGGACGCCCGCAGGTACGCGGACTACACCGGCTGCGGCAACACCCTGCACGTGGTCCAGCCGAACGTGCTGCGCCTGATCACCGACTCGCTGCGGTACTGGGTGACGGAGATGGGCGTGGACGGCTTCCGCTTCGACCTCGCCGCCGCGCTGGCCCGCGCCATGCACGACGTCGACATGCTCTCGCCGTTCCTCGCGGTGATCGCCCAGGACCCGGTGCTGCGCCGGGTCAAGCTGATCGCCGAGCCGTGGGACGTCGGCTCGGGCGGCTACCAGGTGGGTGCCTTCCCCCCGCTGTGGACGGAGTGGAACGACCGCTACCGCGACACGGTGCGGGACTTCTGGCGGCACGCGCTGCCGGACGTGCGGGAGATGGGCTACCGGCTGTCCGGCTCCAGCGACCTGTACGCCTGGGGCGGCCGACGCCCCTACGCCTCCGTCAACTTCGTCACGTCGCACGACGGTTTCACCCTGCGCGACCTGGTGTCCTACGAGCGCAAGCACAACGAGGCCAACGGCGAGGACAACCGGGACGGCACGGACGACAACCGCTCCTGGAACTGCGGCGTCGAGGGCGAGACCGACGACGAGCGGGTGCGGGCGCTGCGGCGCAGGCAACTGCGCAACCTCGTGACCACCCTGCTGCTGTCGACGGGTGTGCCGATGCTGGTCGCGGGCGACGAACTGGGGCGCACCCAGGGCGGCAACAACAACGCCTACTGCCAGGACAACGAGACCGGCTGGCTGGACTGGAGCCTGCTCGAGGACCCCGGCTGGCGGGAGCTGTGCCGGCTGACCGCCCGTCTGATCGCGCTCCGCCACCGGCATCCGGTGCTGCGCCGCCGCGCGTTCTTCTCGGGCCGCGCGCACTCGGCGGACGGCCTGCGGGACCTGGCCTGGTTCACCGCGCGCGGCACGGAGATGACGGAGCGGGACTGGTACGCGCCCGCGGCCACCCTGGGGATGTACCTGTCCGGCCGCGACATCCCGGGCCGCGACGAGCGCGGAGACCCGATCGTCGACGACAGCTTCCTGGCGGTGCTGCACGCCGGGGACCGCCCGGTGGGCTTCGTCCTGCCGGGGCCGCCGTGGGCGCGGCGGTACGAGGTGGTCGTGGACACCTCGCGGGAGGAGCAGGCCCGGCCGCCGGGCACGGCGCACGTCTCGGGCGCCACGATCACCGTGCCGGCGAGGTCCGTGCTGCTGCTCGAGGTCGTGGAGTAGACGGACCTCAGCCGAGGATGCCCCGGTCGTAGGCGACCGCGACCGCCGCCGCCCGGTCCTTGACGCCGAGCTTGGCGTACAGGTGGGTGAGGTGGGTCTTCACGGTGGCCTCGCTGATGAACAGCTCGCGGGCGATCTCCCGGTTGGAGGTCCCCCTGGCGACCAGGGCCAGCACCTCGCGCTCGCGGGCCGAGAGCGGCTCGTTGCCGGGCGCGGGCGCGCGGACGGCGGAGACCAGCCGGGAGGCCACCGCCGGAGAGAGGACCGTACGGCCCTCCGCGGCGGCGCGGACGGCGGTGAACAGCTCCTCGCGCGGGGCGTCCTTGAGCAGGTAGCCCGTCGCGCCCGCCTCGATCGCGGGCAGGGTGTCGGAGTCGGTGTCGTACGTGGTCAGCACGAGCACCTTGGCGCGGGCGCGGCGGCGGGTCAGCTCGCGGATGGCGTCCACGCCGGAGCCGCCCGGCATGCGCAGGTCCATCAGGATCACGTCCGGGTCGAGCGCGGCGGCCATACGGACCGCCTCGACGCCGTTCGGCGCCTCGCCGAGGACGGTGAATCCGGGCGCGGACTCGAACATGCCGCGCAGGCCGTCGCGTACGACGGGATGGTCGTCGACGATCAGCAGGGAGATCACGGCGTCATCGGTCATGGCGCACCAACGGTACGCGAGCCGAGACGGCCGTGCCGTGCCCGGGCTCGGACTCGACCGTGAGGGTGCCGGCGATGCGTTGGGCGCGGGCGCGCATGCCGTCCAGGCCGAAGCCGCCGGCGCGGGTGCGGGCGGGGACATCGAGCGGGTCGAAGCCGTGGCCGTCGTCGCGGATGTCGAGCACGACCTCGTCGCCCATGAAGGACAGGGTGACGCCGACACGGAAGGCACCGGCGTGCCGGGCGGCGTTGGACAGGGCCTCCTCGGTGATCCGCAGCAGGGTGGCCGCGACCTCGTCGTGCAGGTGCTCGGCGGTGCCGGTGACGGTGAAGTCGGCCCGGGCACCGGTGCGTTCGCCCCACTCGGCGACCGTCCGCTTGAGCGCCTCGGGCAGGCCGTTGCCGTCGAGGGCCACGGGGGCGAGGTTGTGCACGGAGCGGCGGGCCTCGCCCAGGCTGTGCCGGGCGAGGCCGAGGGCGCGGTCGACGTGCTCGCGGGCCACGGTCCCGTCCGGTGTGCCGGCGACGACGTGGAGCTGGGCGATGATGCCGGTCAGGCCCTGGGCGAGGGTGTCGTGGATCTCGGCGGCCAGCCGCCGGCGCTCGTCGGCGACCCCGGCCTCGCGGGCCTGCACGAGGAGTTGCGCGTGCAGGGCGGCGTTCTCGTCGAGGGCCTGCTGCAACGCCACGTTGGTGCGCCCCAGTTCGGCGATGGTCTCGGCCTGGACGCGGGCCCGGGCGTCCTCGAGGCCGGCGAGGTGGGCGAACAGCGCCAGCAGCATGACGTTCACCGCGAGGATCGCCCCGAACATGGCCCAGGCCACGTGGTCGTGCGGGGGCAGCCCGCCCGCCTGGGAGCCGGCGACCGTCACGGCGGAGGCGAACAGGCCGGCCTTGCGCAGCCGTTGCGGCAGCAGCCGGTCGACGTAGAAGTAGCCGATGATGGCGTAGAAGGCGAAGAACGTGTTCAGCCAGGTCAGGGTGAAGGCGAGCGCCCAGCGCAGGACGTAGTAGCCGGCGCTCGCCCGGGACGGGGCGGGGCCGCGGCGCGAGGCCCGCATCCACCACGTCTCCAGGACGTACGCCGCGACGACCAGGCCGGCGGCCGCGTACCGCTTGCCGCCGGTCGTGCCGACCACGTCGGCCGACGCCGAGGCGACCAGGGTGGCGACGGTCAGCAGCGCGACCGGCCCCCAGCGGTGGAACATCGCCCACCGCTGTTCGACCACCTCGATGACGTCCATCCCCTCGGTGTGGTGACGGGAGCAGCGCACGTCTTTGCTCACTCCCAGCGGAACCAGCGTGAGGCCGCCGCGGTCAGCAGCACCGCCCACCCCGCCGTCACCCCCAGGTGGGACCAGCCCGGCCAGTGGCCCGCCGCGGCCTGGTTCAGGGCCTGCGCGGCGGCGCCGAACGGGGTGTAGCCGACGATCCGGGCGAGCAGGTCCGGCATGGCCTGCACGGGCAGCCACAGGCCCGCGCAGAACATCATCGGGAAGAGCGCCGCGGACCCGATCGCGCCCGCGATCCTCGTGGTGCGGGACAGCGCGGAGACCACCGAGCCCAGGGCGAGCGAGGCGGACACGGCCAGCAGCAGGGCGAGGAGGTAGCCGAAGGGCTGCCTCGGCAGGGCCACGTCGAAGGCGAGCCGGCCGACGGTGAGCGCGAGCAGCGCCGAGGCCAGGGCCGCGCCGCCGAACACCACCATGTACGTGGACAGCAGGGCGGCGGGCCGGACCGGGGTGGTCGACATCCGGCGCAGGATGCCGCGTTCGCGATAGCCGGTGAGGACCTGCGGCAGGCCCTGCACGCCGCTGACGATCAGCCCGAGCAGCACCGCGATCGGCGCGTAGGCGTCGATGGGGCGCAGGCCCCCGAAGGACTCGTCGGCGTGGCGGAAGGACGGGATGGAGCCCAGGATCACCAGCAGCAGGACGGGGAACAGCAGGATCCAGAAGATCGCCCCGGGCTCACGGCGGAACAGGCGGATCTCGGCGCGCAGGACGGCCGGGTTGACCAGGGTGTTGCTCATGCCTCGACCTCCGTCAGGTCCAGGTAGGCGTCGTCGAGTGTGGCGTCGGTGACGCGGAGTTGATGGGCGGTGATGTGGTGGCGGGCGAGCAGCGTGATGACGGCGTTGACGGTCCTGTCGGTCCCGGAGAGGGTGACACGGCCGTCCCTGTGCGCCACGGAGTGGAGTTCGGGCAGCCCGTTCAGATCGTCCTCGTCCAGCGGCTCGGACGGGGTGAAGCTGATGACGGTGGCGCCCGCCGCGCTCCGGATCAGGCCGTCCGGGGTGTCCAGGGCGGCGATCCGTCCCCGGTCGATGACGGCGATCCGGTCGCACAACCGCTGGGCCTCCTCCATGAAGTGGGTGACCAGGAGGATGGTGACGCCGCGGTCCCGGACGTCCTCGATGAGCTGCCAGGTGTCGCGGCGGGCGCGTGGGTCGAGCCCGGTGGTCAGCTCGTCGAGCACGACGATCCGGGGGTTGCCGATGAGGGCGAGCGCGATGAACAGCCGCTGCTTCTGGCCGCCGGAGAGCTTGGCGAAGCGGGTGGTGAGCTTCTGCTCCAGGCCGAGGCGTTCGGCAAGGGGCCGCCAGTCGGCCGGAGCCGGGTAGAAGGACGCGTACAGCTGAAGCGCCTCGCGGACGGTGAGCTTGGCCTGCAACTCGCTCTGCTGGAGCTGGGCACCGAGCACGCGGGCGACCTGTTCGTGGTCCGCGACGGGGTCGAGGCCGGTGACGCGGATGCGGCCCGCGTCGGGGACACGCAGGCCCTCGACGCACTCGACGGTGGTGGTCTTGCCGGCGCCGTTCGGGCCGAGGATGCCGAAGATCTCGCCCTCCTCGACGGCGAAGGAGACGCCGTCGACGACGGCCCGACCGCCGTAGGACTTGCGCAGTTCGCTGACTTCGATGACGGACATGCGACCAGGATCCCGGTGGACGGCGCCCGCGTACATCGCCCGGCGCGCTCGATGCCGCATCAGCCGATCGGTTGACGCGGCCCTACGACCGAACCGGTCCCATGCCGGTTCCCGCGGTCGAACACGCAGGTCGTAGGACCAGCGGCGGAGCCCGGTCCGGCCAAAACTCGGTGGGCGATGTCGGCGCCGGTCCGTAGGCTCGCCCCTGATGCCCACGACACCTGACACCCCCGAGGAGCGTACCGACCGCTCCGGTCCGGCCGGCCGTTCGGCCGTCCGCACCCTGCTGCGCCTGTGGCCGTACGTACGGCCCGTCCGCGTACGGCTGTCCATCGCCGCGTTCATCGCGATCGTCGCCTCCTGCGTGGGGCTGGTGATCCCGCTCGTCCTGAAGTGGATGGTGGACGGGCCGATCGCCGAGCGGGATCCGCGCGGCGTGTGGCTCGGCGCGCTGTACCTGCTGCTGCTCGGGGTCGGGGAGGCGGTGCTGTTCGGGCTGCGGCGGTGGCTGGTGGCGCGGCCGCTGTCGAACGTCGAGGCTCAGATGCGGGCGGACCTGTACGGGCGTCTGCAACGGCTGCCGGTCGCCTTCCACGACCGGTGGGCGTCCGGGCAGTTGCTGTCCCGGGGCACGACGGACCTGATGCTGGTGCGCATGTTCCTCGCCTTCCCGTTGACGTTCCTGCTGGTCAACGGGGTCACGATCCTGGTGGGCGTGGCCATCATGCTGCTGCAGGACTGGACGCTGGGGCTGGTGATGCTGGCGCCCGCCGTGCCGCTGGTCGCCCTCAGCGCGGTCTTCGAGAAGCGGTACGCGCACGTGGCACGGCTGGCGCAGGACCAGGTCGGGGACCTGACGACGGTGGTCGAGGAGAGCGTGCTCGGCATCCGCGTCATCAAGGGGTTCGGCCGGCACCGCAGTCAGGCCCGGGCGTTCCGGGACCTGTCGCGGACCCTGCGCGGCACGGAGTTGCACAAGGCCCGTCTGCTGGCGGCCATCTGGGCGGTCATCATGACCCTGCCGGAGGTGGCCATCGGGGCCACGCTGGTGGTGGGCGCGGTGCAGGTCGCCTCGGGCGGTCTCTCGGCGGGGACGCTGGTCGCCTTCCTGTCCACGGCACTCGCCCTGCGCTGGCCGGTGGAGTCGATCGGCTTCCTGCTGGCGATGAGTCAGGAGGCGGCCACGGCGACCGAGCGGTACTTCGAAGTGATGGACGAGGAAGACGAGGAGGCAGGCTCCGGGGAGCCGGCGACGCGCGGCCCGGAGCTGCCCGACCCGGCACACGCGGGGCTCCGCTTCGACGGCGTCCGTTTCCGCTACCCCGACGCCCCGCCCGGCTCCCCGCCCCTCCTGGACCGTGTCGACCTGCACATCCGCCCCGGTGAGTCGATGGCCCTGGTCGGTGCGACCGGAAGCGGCAAGACGACCCTGACGGCGCTCGTCCCCCGCCTCCACGAGGTGACGTCGGGGCGGATCACGCTGGACGGCGAGGACATCACCGCGCTGTCCCGCGAGGAGTTGCGCACCAGGGTCGCGGTGGCCTTCGAGGAGCCGACCCTGTTCTCGGCGAGCGTCGGCGACAACGTCCTGATGGGCGCCGACGGCAGCGCCGGGGACGCCGAACTGGACCGCGCGCTGTCCGTCGCCCAGGCCGGCTTCGCGCACGCCCTCCCCCAGGGCACCGCGACCCAGGTGGGCGAGCAGGGCCTCAGCCTTTCCGGCGGCCAGCGGCAGCGCCTCGCGCTGGCCCGCGCCGTCGTGGGGCGGCCCCGGTTCCTGATCCTGGACGACCCGCTGTCCGCCCTGGACGTGCACACCGAGGCGGCCGTGGAGGCGGCCCTGCGCCAGGTGCTGGCCGACACCACCGCGCTGATCGTGGCGCACCGCCCCTCCACGGTCCTGCTGGCCGACCGGGTCGCCCTGCTCTCCGGCGGCCGGATCGCCGCCGTGGGCACCCACCACGAACTGCTGCGTACCAACGCCGAGTACGCCCACCTGATGTCGGGCGGACGCTCGCCGCACGAGGAGGACGCCGAGCGATGACGGCCCCCACGAAACCCGTCCCGGCCACCGGGGACGAGCAGGACCCGCCGCGCCCCGAGGACACCGGCGACCCCTTCGACCGCGACGTCCTGCCCACCCCGCCGGGCGCCACCGCCGCCCTGCTGCGCTCCCTGCTCGCGCCCATGAAGGCCCGGGTCGCCGGCACCACGCTCCTGCTGCTGCTCCAGCAGCTGGCCGTCCAGGCGGGCCCGCTCCTCGTGGCGTACGCGATCGACACCGCCGTACCGGCGTTCCGCGACCACGACCGGGGCCCGCTGGTCGCGGTGGCGGTCGGTTATCTGCTGTGCGCGCTCGCCTCCGGCGGACTCCAGTGGGCCTTCATCGTCGCCTCGGCCCGGGTCAACCAGGACGTGCTGCTGGATCTGCGCGGCCGGATCTTCCGCCAGGGGCAGGCGCTCAGCGTCGACTTCCACGAGCGTTACACCTCGGGCCGACTGATCTCCCGCTCCACCACGGACGTGGAGTCGCTGCGCGAACTGCTCAGCGAGGGGCTCCAGGAACTCGTCACGGTCGTGCTGTCCTTCCTCTGCATCTCGGCGATGCTGCTGTGGCTGGACCTGGGGCTCGGCGCGGTGGCGGTGGCGTCGTTCGTGCCGCTGCACCTGCTGATCCGGGCGTACCGGCGGCGCGCGGGGCGGGTGTTCCAGGAGCGGTCGACCGCGATCGCCGCGGTGATCGTGAAGTTCGTGGAGACGATGAACGGCATCCGGCCGGTGCGTGCGTTCCGCCGCGAGGCCGCCAACGACGCCGCCTTCCGCGTCCTGAACCGGCGCCACGAGCGCACCAACGGCGACGCCCTGCTGGAGATGGCCCGCTATGTCGTCGGCTCCCGGCTGGTGGCCAACACGGCGGTCGCGGCGATCGTGCTGTGGGGCGCCTACCGGGTGGCGGACGGCTCGCTGGAGCTGGGGGTGCTGGCGGCGGCGGTGCTGTACCTGCGCCGGCTGTACGACCCGATCGACCGGCTCGGCATGTTCCTCAACTCGTACGAGTCGGCGGCCGCGTCGCTGGAGAAGATCGCGGGTTTGCTGGCGCAGACGCCGTCCGTGCCCGAGTCGCCGGCGCCCCGGCCGCTCCCGGCGCCGAGGACGGACCTGCCCGGCCGCGAGGTGGTCTTCGACGGGGTCGGCTTCGGCTACCGCACGGGCGGCGAGGTGCTGCCCCGCTTCGAGCTGGTCGTCCCGGCCGGGCAGACCGTCGCCGTGGTCGGCTCCACCGGCGCGGGCAAGTCCACCCTGGCCAAGCTGCTGGCCCGCTTCTACGACCCCACCGCCGGGCGGGTGCTGCTCGACGGGGTGGACCTGCGCGACCTCGCGGTGAGCGAACTGCGGCGCGGGGTGGTCATGGTGACGCAGGAGGCCTTCCTGTTCTCCGGCACGGTCGCGGAGAACATCGCGATCGGCCGCCCGGACGCCACCCGCGAGGAGATCGAGCAGGCGGCGAAGGCGATCGGCGCGCACGACTTCATCAGCGCCCTGCCCGACGGCTACGACACGGACGTACGCAAGCGGGGCGGCCGCATCTCCGCGGGCCAGCGGCAACTGGTCTCCTTTGCACGGGCGTTGCTCGCCGATCCGGCGGTGCTCATCCTCGACGAGGCGACCAGCTCCCTGGACATCCCGGGCGAGCGGTCGGTGCAGACGGCGATGGCCACGGTGCTGCGGGGACGTACGGCGGTGGTGATCGCCCACCGGCTGTCCACCGTGGAGATCGCCGACCGGGTGCTGGTGATGGAGCACGGGCGCATCGTCGAGGACGGCAGCCCGGAGCAGTTGATCGCGGGCACCGGGCGGTTCTCGGAGCTGCACCGGGCCTGGCGGGAGAGCCTTGCTTGAGCGAACGGGGGATCCGGCGCGGATGATCGACGCATACGAGGACCCCGGCGACGCCGACCGCCGCAGCGGCCCGCGCTACCTGTGGTGGCTGGTGACCCGGCAGCCGGGGCGGTCCGTCGCCGGGGCGGTGTACGGCAGCATCTGGATGGTGCTGCTGGCGGCGACGCCCTATCTGATGGCCAAGGCGATCGACGAGGGTCTGGAGCCCGGCGACATGGGCGCGCTGGCCGGGTGGACGACGCTGCTGTTCCTGGTGGGCGCGTTCAACGCCTGGCTGAGCATCATGCGGCACCGCACGATGACCCGGGTGCGGATGGACGCCAACTTCCGCACGGTGAAGGTGGTCGTCCGGCAGGCGGTACGGCTGGGTGCCACGCTGCCCGCCCAGGTCGGGGCCGGGGAGGTGGTGACGATCGGGGTGGGCGACGTGCAGACCATCAGCCAGTCCCTGACGGTCGTCGGACCGGGCGTCGGCGCGGTCGTCGCCTACCTGGTGGTCGCGGGGCTGCTGCTCACGCTGTCGGTACCGCTGGCCGTGGTGGTGCTGGTCGGGGTGCCGCTGCTCGGCGTGATCGTCGGGCCGCTGCTCGGGCGGCTCCAGGGCACGGAGACGGAGTACCGCGAGCGTCAGGGCGTGCTGACCGCGCGGATCGGCGACCTGGCGGGCGGGCTGCGCGTCCTCAACGGCCTCGGCGGCAAGTCGCTGTTCGCCGACGCCTTCCGCCGGGACTCGCAGGGGCTGCGCGCCCAGGGGTATCGGGTCGGGGCGGTGACCAGCTGGATCCAGGCGCTCGGAGTGGGGCTGCCGACGCTGTTCCTCGCCGTGGTGACCTGGCTGGCGGCCCGGATGGCCGCCCAGGGCGCCATCAGCATCGGCGAGTTGGTGTCGGTGTACGGGTATGTCGCGGTGCTGGCCGGGTGGCCGGTGGCCTTCCTGATCGAGGGCAGCTACCTGCTCAGCCGGGGCGTGGTCGCCGCCCGGCGTGTCGTGCGGCTGCTGCGGCTGGAGCCCGCGCCGGACGCCGGCACGGCGGACGCGCCGGCCGAGCCGTCGCCGTTGCACGATCCGGAGTCGGGGGTGCGGGTGCTGCCCGGACGGCTGACCGCGCTGGCCGCGGCGCGGCCCGCCGACGCCGCCGACGTCGTCGACCGCCTGGGCCGGTACGCGCCCTCCGAGGCCACCTGGGGCGGCGTGCGCCTGGACAGCATCGCCCTGCCGCGGGTCCGCGAGCGGATCCTGGTCGCCGACCACGAGGCGGACCTGTTCGCCGGGCCGCTGCGGCACCTGGTCGGCGGCTGCCGGGAGCCGGGCGACATCGACGAGGCGGAGATCGCGCGGGCCGTGCGCACGGCGGCGGCCGACGACATCGTGCAGGGCCTGCCGGAAGGGCTCGACTCGGCGATCGACGCACAGGGCCGCAACCTCTCCGGCGGCCAGCGCCAACGCGTACGGCTGGTGCGCGCGCTGCTGGCCGACCCGGAGGTGCTGCTCGCCGTGGAGCCCACCTCCGCGCTGGACGCGCACACCGAGGCGACGGTGGCGGACCGGCTGCGGGTGGCCCGCGAGGGCCGTACGACCGTGGTGACGACCACCTCCCCGCTCGTCCTGGACTGCGCGGACGTCGTGCACTTCCTGGTCGACGGCAAGGTGACGGCCACCGGAAGCCACCAGCGGCTGCTGGCGGAGGAGGCCGGCTACCGGGCGCTGGTGGCACGGGACGCGGACGAGACCGAGGAGGTAGCG
The DNA here is from genome assembly GCF_052663305.1 of Streptomyces cyslabdanicus. Taxonomy (NCBI): domain Bacteria; kingdom Bacillati; phylum Actinomycetota; class Actinomycetes; order Kitasatosporales; family Streptomycetaceae; genus Streptomyces; species Streptomyces cyslabdanicus. The sequence goes on along the minus strand of NZ_JBQRUW010000054.1, from coordinate 9,217 downwards.
CGATGACAGACCGTCACCTTCCGGTCGCCGAACCCGCCGAGGTGCGTCGCGCCGCCGTGCGGCTGGTGCGGGCCGACGCGCGCGCCTTCGCCGGTGTCCTGGCGCTGAACGCGGCGGCGGCCGCGGCGGGGCTGGCCGGGCCGTGGCTGCTCGGGCGCATCGTGGACGCGGTGCGGGCCGGGGGCGGGGTCGGTGCCGTGGACCGGATGGCCCTCGGCATCCTGCTGTGCTCGCTGGCGCAGCTTCTGCTGGTGCGCTGGGCGCGGTACGTGGGGTACCGGTTCGGGGAGCGGACGCTGGCCCGGGTGCGCGAGGAGTTCGTGGACCGTGCGCTGGCGCTGCCCGCGTCCGTGGTGGAGCGGGCCGGCACCGGCGACCTGACGGCGCGCGGCACGGCCGACGTGGCCACCGCCGGCACCACCCTGCGCGATGCCGGACCCGAGCTGCTCATCAGCACCGTGCAGGCGCTGTTCGTGCTCGGCGCGGTCTTCGTGCTCGACCCGTTGCTCGGCGCGGTGGGCATCGTGGGCCTGGTGCCCATCTGGTTCGCCCTGCGCTGGTACCTGCGCCGGGCGCGGGCCGGTTACCTCGCCGAGGGCGCGGCCACCTCCGAGGTCGCCGAAATCCTCGCGGCGACGGCGGCGGGCTCGCGCACGGTCGAGGCGTTCCGGCTGGCGAAGGTGCGGACCGCCGCCAGCCGCGAGGCGCTGGAGACGTCCCGGCGCACCCGGTTCCACACGCTGTACCTGCGCACGGTGTTCTTCCCCGTGGTGGAAGTGTCCTACGTGCTGCCCGTTGCCGGAGTGCTCCTGGTCGGCGGGGTGCTGCACGCGCACGGGACGGTGAGCCTGGGCGCGGTGGTGGCGGCCGCGCTGTATCTGCGCCAGTTCAGCCAGCCGCTCGACGAGATCCTGATGCGGGTCGAGCAACTGCAGAACAGCGGTGCCTCCTTCGCCCGGGTGGAGGGGCTCGCCCGGGCCCTGGGGCCCGCGCCGGAGGGCGACGGTCCGGCACCGGCGGACGACCGCATCGACATGACCGGGGCGCGCTACGCCTACGAGCGCGGCGGCGAGGTGCTGCGCGGGGTCGACCTGACGGTGCGGCCCGGGGAGCGGCTCGCCGTGGTCGGGCCGTCCGGCGCGGGCAAGACCACGCTGAGCAGGCTGCTGGCCGGCGTCGACGCGCCGACCGCGGGCTCGGTCACGGTGGGCGGGGTGCCCGTCGCCGGTCTGGAACCGGAGCGGCTGCGCCGCCAGGTCGTCCTGGTCACCCAGGAGCACCACGTGTTCCTCGGCACGGTCCGGGACAACCTGCGGATCGCCGAACCCGCCGCCGCCGACGAGCAATTGTGGTCGGCCCTGGCGGCCGTGGGGGCCGACATCTGGGTGCGGGACCTGCCGGAAGGCCTGGACACCGCCCTGGGTGCGGCCGGTCACCGCACCGACGGCTCACAGGCCCAGCAACTCGCCCTCGCCCGCGTGGTGCTGGCCGACCCGCACACCCTGATCCTGGACGAGGCCACGGCGTTGCTCGACCCGGCCACGGCCCGCCACACCGAGCGGGCCCTCGCCGCCGTCCTCCAGGGCCGGACCGTCATCGCCATCGCCCACCGCCTCCACACCGCCCACGACGCCGACCGGGTGGCCGTCATGGAGGACGGCCACCTGACCGAACTGGGCACCCACGACGACCTGGTCGCCTCCGGCGGCGCGTACGCGGCGCTGTGGCACACCTGGCACGGGAACGGCGCGACGCCGCCGGGTGGGGGCGGCGGCGCCGTCTCGTAGCGGCCACCACGCCTCGCCCGGTCGCGACAGGCCGCACAACCTTCGGGTTTCGGTCGACATCGGGCCTTCCCGGCGCGGTGGCCTCCGTATCGATCCGGCCGCCCCGATGGCTGAAAACCGCCCCTGTTCCGGCCCACCCCGAGGCCGGGACCTCGGGCGCCGCTCCGTTGCCCACACGGCCTGCTGAGGCCCGTTCAGGACGCCGCACCGTTTACCGGACATCCATTTTTCGGCCAACATCACTTCGGGGCGCTGACATGTACGCGTCCGCAGTGCCACTCTTCCTCCACCCGCCGCACGAGCACAGCACCCCCACCCCCGATCCGGGTCGGCAGCCCCACGCCCTTCCGGATCACCCCCACATAAGGAGCTTGTGTGACTCCCCGCTACGCGCGTCACAAGCGCATCACTCTGGCCGTCGCCACCGCTGTCGCCGCCGGAGCCCTCCTCAGCACCGGTCTGACCACCAGTGCCTCGGCCCAGACCACGGCCGAATCCACCGGCGCGGCCCACCTCGCCGCCGCCCCCACCTACCTGACCGCCGCGGCCCGCACCTCCCTGATCGAACAGGCGCAGACCGACGCCTCCGGGACCGCCCAGGAGATAGGCCTCGGCGTCAAGGAGAAGCTGGTCGCCCGAGACGTCGTCCAGGACGCCGACGGCACCCTGCACACCCGCTACGAGCGCACCTACGCCGGTCTGCCCGTCCTCGGCGGCGACCTGATCGTCCACACCTCCAAGGCCGGCAAGACCCAGGGCGTGACCAGAGCGAACAAGACGGCCATCAAGGTCGCCACGCTCACCCCGAAGGTCGCCACGGCCAAGGCCGAGAAGCAGGCGGTGACCCTGGCCCAGGCCGCCGGCTCGGAGAACACCACCGCCGACCAGGCCCCCCGCAAGGTCATCTGGGCGGGCGACGGCACGCCGGTCCTCGCCTACGAGACCGTCGTCGGCGGCTTCCAGGACGACGGCACCCCGAACCAGCTGCACGTCATCACCGACGCGGCCACCGGCAAGAAGCTCTTCGAGTACCAGGGCATCGAGACCGGCACCGGCAAGACCCTGTACTCGGGCACGGTGACCCTCAGCACCACCCTGTCGGGGTCGACGTACCAGCTGTACGACACCACCCGCGGCGGTCACAAGACGAACAACCTGGCCGGGGGGACCTCCGGCACCGGCACCCTGTTCACCAACACCACCGACGTGTGGGGCACCGGCACCGCCTCCAGCTCCATCAACGACCAGACGGCGGCCGCGGACGCCGCCTACGGCGCCCAGATGACCTGGGACTTCTACAAGAACACCTTCGGCCGCAACGGCATCAAGAACAACGGCGCGGCCGCCTACTCCCGGGTCCACTACGGCAACAACTACGTCAACGCCTTCTGGGACGACAGCTGCTTCTGCATGACCTACGGCGACGGCTCGGGCAACACCCACCCGCTGACCTCGCTGGACGTCGCCGGCCACGAGATGAGCCACGGCGTCACCGCCAACACCGCCCGCCTCAACTACTCGGGTGAGTCCGGCGGCCTGAACGAGGCCACCTCCGACATCTTCGGCACCGGTGTGGAGTTCTACGCCCACACCGCGCAGAACCCGGGCAACTACCTGATCGGGGAGCAGCTCAACCTCAACGGCAACGGCACTCCGCTGCGCTACATGGACAAGCCCAGCAAGGACGGCGCCTCCGCCGACTACTGGTCCTCCACCGTCGGCAACAAGGACGTGCACTACTCCTCCGGTGTCGCGAACCACTTCTTCTACCTCCTCTCGGAGGGCAGCGGCGCCAAGACGATCAACGGCGTCAGCTACAACTCGCCGACGTACAGCGGCTCCTCGGTCAGCGGCATCGGCCGGGACAAGGCGCTGCAGATCTGGTACAAGGCGCTGACCACGTACATGACGTCGACCACCAACTACAAGGCCGCCCGCACGGCGACCCTGAACGCGGCGTCGGCGCTGTACGGCTCCGGCAGCACCGAGTACAACGCGGTCGCGGCCGCCTGGTCCGCGGTCAACGTGACCTGACCTCCGGCTCGTTGAACGGGGGCGGCCCCCGGGGGCCGCCCTACGCTTGGGTGGCATGTCGACGGCACATTTCACCTACGAGGAGGTCGGCGCGACCCGCGAGCAGGGTCACTGCCCGCCCGGCTTCCACCCTCTGTACGTGCGCACCCGCATAGGCGAGGGCACGGAGGTCTTCCACCGGGCCTCCGAGGCCGTGATGACATGGGAGATGCACCGCGCCCTCGGCGTCGGCATCGAGGCGAGCGCCGACCGGGCCGCGCCCGGCGTCGACGTCACCGTCAGCCTCGCCGGCCTGGTCAGGGCCCCCTGCCAGGTGGTCTGGACGGCCCAGGAGCATCGCCGCGCCGGCTGGGCCTACGGCACCCTGCCCGGACATCCGGAGTGCGGTGAGGAGGCCTTCCTGGTCGACCGCACGGGCGACGGCACCGTCTGGCTCACGGTCACCGCGTTCAGCCGCCCCGCCAAGTGGTACGCCCGGGCGGCCGGCCCGGCCACCCGCGGTTTCCAACACGCCTACGCCCGCCGCTGCGGCACGGTCCTGCGCAAGCTGTGCGCCGACATCCCGCAGCCCTGACCCGGCACACCACACCCCGCACCCCGCCCCGCCCGGCAGCGCGCGGCGGACCCCGACCGTCAGCGCAGGAGTACGCCTGCCTTTTCGGTGGGGTTCTCCGGCGGGGTGGTCAGGAGGCCCAGCTCCGCGGGTGAGGCGAGCAGGCGGTGGGCCGGGAGGATGCGGACCGTGTAGCCGTAGGGGCCGGTGCGGTCCAGGGACAGAGGACCCTCGTAGGCCCAGCGGCCGTCGGAGTCGGGGGCGCCCGCGGGCTTCAGCGGGACGGCCGTGGCGTCGGTGATGCGGTCCTCCTCGTCCACCCGGCCGGAGACGGCCTGCACCTCCACGTCGTCCGGGCCGAGACCGCCGAGGCCCACACGCACCCGCAGGCCGAGGGTGGCACCGAGTTCGGCGGTGGCCGTACTGGCCGACGTCTCCACGTGGTCGACGGTCACCTCGTGCCACGCCGCGCGCACCCGCGCCTTCCACGCCGCCAGCTCACGCGCCGCGTCCGGGCCGAGGGCGCGGTGGGCCTGGGCGGCGGGAGCGTACAGCCGCTCCACGTACTCGCGGACCATGCGCCCCGCCAGCACCTTCGGGCCGAGCAGGGACAGGGTCCGGCGGACCATCTCGATCCAGCGCTCGGGCAGCCCGCCCCGGCCACGCTCGTAGAAGCGGGGCGCCACCCGCTGCTCCAGCAGGTCGTACAGCGCGGCGGCCTCGACGTCGTCGCGGTGGTCAGGATCGTCCCCCATGGCCGAACGCATGGGGGTACCCCCGTCCGCGGTCGGGATGGCCCAGCCGAAGTCCGGCTGGAACCACTCGTCCCACCAGCCGTCCAGCACGGACAGGTTCAGACAGCCGTTGAGCGCGGCCTTCATCCCGGACGTCCCGCACGCCTCCAGCGGCCGCAGCGGGTTGTTCAGCCAGACGTCGCAGCCGTGGTAGAGCTTCTGCGCCATCGCCATGCCGTAGTCCGGCAGGAAGACGATCCGGTGGCGCACCCGCGGGTCGTCGGCGAAGCGGACCAGCTCCTGGATGAGCCGTTTGCCGCCGTCGTCCGCCGGATGCGCCTTGCCCGCGACCACGATCTGCACCGGCCGCTCGGGGTGCAGCAGCAGGTCCATCAGCCGGTCCCGGTCACGCAGCATCAGCGTCAGCCGCTTGTACGACGGGACCCGGCGCGCGAAGCCGATCGTCAGCACCTCCGGGTCGAGGACGCCGTCGATCCAGCCCAGCTCGGCGGTCCCGGCGCCGCGCTGCCGCCAGGAGGCCCGCAGCCGGTCCCGCACCTCCGTCACCAGTTGCTCGCGCAGTTCGCGGCGCAGCTCCCAGACATCCTGGTCGGGAATGTCGGCGACGGCGTCCCAGCGCTCGGAGCCGCCCACGCTCAGCGCGTCCTCGGTGCGCTGGGCGCCGACCCGCCGGGCACCGAGCCGGAACACCTCGGGGGCCACCCAGGTCGGGGCGTGCACGCCGTTGGTCACCGAGGTGATCGGCACCTCCTCGGGGTCGAATCCCGGCCACAGCCCGGCGAACATCTCCCGGCTGACCCTCCCGTGCAGCAGCGAGACGCCGTTGGCCCGCTGGGCCAGCCTCAGGCCCATCACCGCCATGTTGAACAGGTTCGGCTCGCCGCCCGGGTACGTCTCCATGCCCAGCCGCAGGATCCGCTCGACGTCGATGCGGGGCAGCTCGGCGTCGGGCCCGAAGTGGCGGGCGACCAGTTCCCGGTCGAAGCGGTCGATCCCGGCCGGGACGGGCGTGTGGGTGGTGAAGACGGTCCCCGCGCGCACCGCCTCCAGACCGGCGTCGAAGTCCAGCCCCCGGTCGCACAGCTCGGCGATGCGCTCCAGGCCGAGGAAGCCCGCGTGGCCCTCGTTGGTGTGGAACACCTCCGGTTCGGGGTGGCCGGTGAGGCGGCAGTACGTCCGCACCGCCCGCACCCCTCCTATGCCCAGCAGCATCTCCTGGAGGAGCCGGTGCTCGCTGCCCCCGCCGTAGAGCCGGTCGGTCACCCCGCGCTCGCCGAGGTCGTTCTCCTCGATGTCGGAGTCCAGCATCAGCAGCGGAATCCGGCCGACCTGGGCGACCCAGATCCGGGCGTGCAGGGCCTTGCCGCCGGGCAGCGCGAGCGAGACCCGCGCCGAGGCGCCGTCGGCCTCCTTCAACAGGGTGACGGGCAGCTCGTTGGGGTCCAGGACCGGGTAGTGCTCCTGCTGCCAGCCGTCCCGGGACAGGGTCTGCCGGAAGTAGCCGTGCCGGTACAGCAGCCCGACCCCGATCAGCGGCACGCCGAGGTCGCTGGCCGCCTTCAGATGGTCGCCGGCGAGGATGCCGAGGCCGCCGGAGTACTGCGGCAGCGCGGCCGTGATACCGAACTCGGGCGAGAAGTAGGCGACCGCGGCGGGCAGGCCCTCGGCCCTGGCCTGGTACCAGCGGTCACCGATCACGTAGTCGTGCAGGTCGTCGGCGGCGGCGCTCAGCCGGCGCAGGAAGCGACGGTCGCCGGCCAGCTCGGTCAGCCGTGCCGCACGCACACTGCCGAGCAGGCGTACGGGGTCGCCGCCCGAGGAGGCCCAGCGCTCGGGGTCGACGGACTGGAAGAGGTCACGGGTCTCGGCGTGCCAGGACCAGCGCAGGTTGCGGGCCAGCTCGCTGAGCGGGCGCAGGGGCTCGGGGAGAACGGGACGGACGGTGAACCGACGGATCGCCTTCACATGCCACCTCGGCGCGTTCGCTGGATGGACGCACTGCGCTGTGCGCCCCGTCACACAGCACCGTACCGGTCCGAGTGCGGGCACCGCTGGGTTCGGACACCGTCCGACATCGACCTGAACGGACCGGTTCGACCCCCGTGGCGTCCGTGTCCGGATGGGACCGGTCTTGTGTGTGGACATACGCGCGAGTAGTTAACAAAGTGGCGGATTGCTCACCCGAATAGGGTGGGAAGGCTCCACCGGTACACCGACGACAGGACCCCGTAGAACTCCGCAGAACCTCGCAGGACCCGTAGAACACCGCAGGACCCACCTCCCCACACACATCCGCCCACACCCTCGTTGACGCGGACAGGAGCGGTCATGCCCGCCACGCACCACTCGGCAGCACCACGGAAAACCAGCAAGAGCGGCCCCGGCGCCGCGCGGCAGACCCCGCCGGCCCCGGATCGGTCCTCCGCGGGGGGTGCCACGGCCGTCGGCCGGATACCCGTCCTCGACGTCCGCCCGGTCGTCCAGCACGGCCGCAGGCCCGCCAAGGCGGTGACCGGAGAATCGTTCGAGATCTCGGCCACCGTCTTCCGCGAGGGTCACGACGCCGTGGCCGCGAACGTCGTCCTGCGCGATCCGGAGGGCCGGCCCGGCCCGTGGACGCCGATGCACGAGCAGAACCCCGGCACCGACCGCTGGGTCGCCACCGTGACCGCCGGCGACCCCGGCCACTGGACGTACACGGTCGAGGCCTGGTCGGATCCGGTCACCACCTGGCGGCACCACGCGCAGATCAAGATCCCCGCCGGTCTGGACACCGACCTGGTCCTGGAGGAGGGCGCGCGCCTGTACGAGCGCGCCGCCGCCTCAGTGCCCCGGGACGGCGGTGGCCGTGAGGTCGTCCTGGCCGCCGTGGCGGCGCTGCGGGACGAGAACCGGCCGGCCGCGGCCCGGCTGGCGGCGGCGTTGACACCGGAGGTGGACGCGGTCCTCGCGCGGCACCCGCTGCGGGACCTGGTCACCGCCTCCGAACCACTCGCCCTGCTCGTCGAACGCGAGCGGGCCCTGTACGGGTCCTGGTACGAGTTCTTCCCCCGCTCCGAGGGCACCCCCGAGCAGCCGCACGGCACCTTCCGCACCGCCGCCCGCCGCCTGCCCGCGATCGCCGCGATGGGCTTCGACGTCGTCTACCTCCCCCCGATCCACCCCATCGGCACCACCTACCGCAAGGGCCGCAACAACTCCCTCGACGCCCACCCCGACGACGTCGGCGTGCCCTGGGCCATCGGCTCCCCCGAGGGCGGCCACGACACCGTCCACCCCGCCCTGGGCACCCTGGAGGACTTCGGCCACTTCGTCGCCCGGGCCGCCGAACTCGGCCTGGAGGTCGCCCTCGACCTCGCCCTGCAGTGCTCCCCGGACCACCCCTGGGTGCACAAGCACCCCCAGTGGTTCCACCACCGCCCCGACGGCACCATCGCCTACGCCGAGAACCCGCCCAAGAAGTACCAGGACATCTACCCCCTGGCCTTCGACGCCGACCCGGACGGCCTGATCGACGAGACCCTGCGCGTGCTGCGGCACTGGATGGACCACGGCGTGCGGATCTTCCGCGTCGACAACCCCCACACCAAACCGGTGATGTTCTGGGAACGCGTGATCGCCGCCGTCAACGCCACCGACCCCGACGTGATCTTCCTGGCGGAGGCGTTCACCCGGCCCGCGATGATGCACACCCTGGCCCAGATCGGCTTCCAGCAGTCCTACACCTACTTCACCTGGCGCACCACCAAGCAGGAACTCACCGAGTACCTGACCGAGCTGTCCGGCGAGGCGGCGGCCTGGATGCGCCCGAACCTCTTCACCAACACCCCCGACATCCTGCACGCCTACCTCCAGGACGGCGGCCGTCCCGCCTTCGAGGTCCGCGCCGTCCTCGCCGCCACCCTCGCCCCCTCCTGGGGCATCTACAGCGGCTACGAACTGTGCGAGAACACCGCCCTGAAACCGGGCAGCGAGGAATACCTCGACTCGGAGAAGTACCAGCTCAAACCCCGCGACTGGGCGGCCGCCGCACGCGAGGGCCGCACCATCGCCCCCCTCATCACCCGCCTCAACGACATCCGCCGACG
>NZ_JBQRUW010000053.1:0-121723 GCF_052663305.1 Streptomyces cyslabdanicus | reverse complement strand
GTCAGGGGTGGCCTTCGGCAGGCCGCCCCTCGATCGTGCGACAGTGCCGCAGGTAGCGACAGGGTGCGGGGCAGCCTTCTCACGTGATCACCGCGCGTGTTGCCGAGCAGTGGGACCTGGAACTGGACGACCTCTTCGTGACCATCGGCCATCGCTTCGGCCGGGTGGAACTACGCCGCCGCATGCGTGACTACGTACGCGGTCTGCTCGCCCCGGTGGCCCGAAAGAACAGCTGGCAACTGGCCGAGCAGGCAGGTCACGCTACCCCTGACGGTCTGCAGCACTTGCTCGCCGGAGCGAAGTGGAACCCCGACGATATCCGCGACGACCTGCAGGAATACGTCGCCGACAAGCTCGGCGAGACCGATGGGGTCCTCATCATCGACGACACCGGGTTCATCAAGAAGGGCATCACCTCCGCCGGGGTTCAGCGCCAATACTCCGGAACTGCCGGCCGCACCGAGAACTGCCAGATCGGCGTCTTCGCCGCCTACGCCACCACCCGAGGCCGGGCCCTGGTCGACCGCGAGCTCTACCTGCCCAAGACCTGGACCGAGGACCGCGAACGCTGCCGCGCGGCCAAAGTCCCTGACGAGCGAGTATTCGCCACCAAGGGCGAGTTGGCCCGGCGCATCGTGCTGCGGTCCCTCGCCTCGCCGCTGCCCATCGCCTGGGTCACCGCGGACGCCGCCTACGGTCAGGAGGGCCGCTTCCGGCGACTGCTGGAACAGTCGGGCGTCGGCTACGTGCTGGCCGTGCCCAAGTCCCAGTTCACCGTGGGCTGTCCCCGCATCGACGGGCTGTTCTCGCAGGCCCCGGCCGAAGCATGGGAGAAGCTCTCGTGCGGTGACGGTGCGAAGGGGCCGCGTGTTTATTACTGGGCAGCAGTGCGGCTGCCAGCGGTTGCCGAGTTCGACTACCAGGGCGAGGTCCCCCACCGGATGCGGTGGGCGCTGGCCCGGCGCAGCATCAGCAAGCCCGATGAGATCGCCTACTACCTCGCTTACGCTCCTTTGGAGACCACCGTTCGGGAGTTGGTGCGGATCGCCGGGACGCGCTGGGCGATCGAGGAGTGTTTCCAGGCCGCGAAGAACGAGTGTGGCCTGGACCAGTACGAGGTCCGTCGCTACGTGGGCTGGTACCGGCACATCACTCTGGCCATGCTCGCGCACGCCTTCCTGGCCGCCACGGCGCACCAGGTCCGGGAAAAGGGGGCGGCACCGGTGAGGCAGCCGGGGCAATCGAGTTCACAGTGGCGGAGATTCGGCGACTCCTGGCAGCTTGTCGTCCCCAACCGCCGCACCTTCGTGGCCGTCGAGGACGACACCACGCGCTGAGCTGGTCGAACTGGCGCCGACGACGCCAAGCGGTCGCCCGCCGCTGTCACTACCTGCGACGCTGTCGCACGATCGAGGGGCGGCCTGCCGAAGGCCACCCCTGACCACTCCGCGGCCCGCTACACTCCAGCCGCCCAGCGAAACCCCAGGCCAGACAGCAAAATCCTGCTGGAGTACTAACACCCATGCCCTTCATAGCAGTTCGCACAGCGATGTTGTCGGCCACGCTACAGTCGGCGAATGACTCGACATGTTCCTGCCACCGGTGGCGAAAAAGAGAGTTTGCGCGTCAGTCTCGACCGGCACCGCGATGTCGTGCTCTGGAAACTGCAGGGTCTCGACGAGGAGCAGCTACGACGGCGGATGACGCCGTCCGGGACCTCCCTGCTGGGGCTCGTGAAGCACTTGGCGGCCACCGAATACGGCTGGTTCAGTGAGACGTTCGGGCGTGAGACGGAACCTCTCCCGTTTGACGACGACGACCCGGAGGCCGATCTGCGCCCGACCCCCTCGGAGACGGCCGCGGACATCGTCGCGTTCTACGGCCGGGCCCGTGCCGCGTCCGACAAAGTGATCGACGAGTTGGAGCTCGACAGTCTGGGCACCGCATGGCATGGCGAATCCGTGTCCCTGCGCTGGACGCTCATTCACATGATCGAGGAAACCGCACGCCACGTCGGGCACATGGACATCGTGCGCGAACTCCTGGACGGGCGAACGGGCGACCACCCGCAGGACTGAGCGGACCAGGGCCGACACGGCGGCGCGGGGCCCGACTGCCGAGCAGCGGACCCCGCGCGGCTGCCGGCCCTCGCCGGCCCCGGCTCTCAGGACGTCGCGGTGACGGACTGCGGCTGCACCTGCGCCGCGGCCTCGGCCGCCAGCCGCCGGCGGCGCGTGGCCGGCCCGAAGACGGCCAGCACGATGGCGCCGACGGTCCACGTACCGGCGATGAACATGAAGACCGCCTGGTAGCCGACGCCGTTGTAGATACCGGCGATCATCAGCGGGCCCACCGCGTTCGACAGGCGTCCCAGACCGTAGGCGACGCTGGTGCCCAGCGAGCGGCCGTTGGTGTTGTACAGCTCGGGGGAGTACGCGTACGCCAGGGCGGTGTAGCCGCGCTCGAAGAGGTTGACCAGGAACCCGAAGACGACGATGAGCACCGGGGTGAAGGTCAGCCCGTACATCAGTCCGGACGCGGCGATGACCAGCCCGAAGACCACCAGGCACCACTTGCGTTCGAACCGGTCGGTGACCATCGCCGCGAGGAAGGAGCCGAGCGGCGCGCCGACCGTGGTCAGGGCGACGTAGAAGATCGAGTCCTCCACGCTGACGCCCTCGGCGGCCAGCAGCGTCGGAGCCCAGCTGGAGTAGCCGAAGAAGCCGATCGTCTGGGTGATCCACAGGACCGACAGCAGGATCGTCGGATACAGGAACTTCTTGTCCTTGAGCAGCCCCAGACCCGGCTTGACGACCGGGCCCTGCGGCTTGGGCTCCTGCGCCTCCGGCAGCGCCCCGTGCTCGGCCGCCGCGCTCGCCTCGATGCGCGCCAGGACGGTCTCCGCCTCCTCGTGGCGGCCGCGGGACTCGAGCCACTGCGGGGACTCCTCGAGCCTGCGCACGAAGAACAGGAACAGCACGCCGAGCGAACCCCACAGGTAGACCAGGCGCCAGGACCAGTCGGACATCGGCACCACCGCGGAGGCGATGAGGTTGGTGGCGGGGGTGCCGCAGATGCCGATGACGATGGCGTACGCCTGGAACTTCCCGCGCTTGGCGGCGGGGAAGAGCTCACTGAGGTAGACGACGGCGACGACGGTCATCGCGGACAGACCCGCCGAGGTCAGCACCCGGAAGACGCCGAGGGACCAGATGTCCCAGGCGAAGACGCACGTGAACGACCACAGGGTGAACCACAGCGTGGTCGCGGCCAGGGCGCGTTTGCGTCCCAGCCGGTCGGCCAGCGCGCCGGCCACGATGGCGCCGATGAACATGCCCACGAAGGACAACGAGGTCACATAGGCGACATGGTTGACCTCTGCACCCCACTGCTCGCGCACCACCGGTGCCGTGATGGCGAAGGTGTTGATGTCCGCGAACTCGAAGAAGTAGGCGAACGCCACCGCGACGAGAGTGGTCTTGTGGAACTTGGAGATCGGCAACCGGTCGAGCCGGTTCGCCGCGTTGGTGGTGCGGATGTGCTGCACTGCACGCTCCTGGAAATGGGGGACCCGGCGCCATGACCGGGCCGAGGTGACGTCAGCGGGCCTCTTCGGGCCAGTACAGACGCATGGGGTTGTCGACGAGCAGGGCCTGCTGCCGGGCTGGCGTGGTCGCCACATGAGGGATGTGGTCGACGAGCAGACCGTCGTCGGGCATGTGGTCCTCGATGTTCGGGTGGGGCCAGTCGGTGCCCCACAGGGCCCGGTCGGTGAACTCGTCGACGACCTTGCGGGCGAAGGGCACGACGTCCCGGTAGGCGTGCCGCTCCCCGTCCAGGGCGCGCGGCCCGGTCGCGGTCAGACGCTCGGGGCAGGAGACCTTCACCCAGACGTCGTTGGCCTCCACGAAGCGCAGGAAGCCCGCGAACTCGGGCCCGTCCGGGCTCCGGGTGACGTCGGGGCGCCCCATGTGGTCGATGACGAGCGGCACCGGGAGGGAGGCGAAGAACGCCTCCAGGTCGGGCAGGTCCGCCGCCTCGAAGTACAGGACGACGTGCCAGCCCAGAGGGGCGATGCGGCGGGCGATGGTCTCCAGCGCGGCGGTGGGCGCGGCGTCCACCAGGCGCCTCACGAAGTTGAAGCGCACGCCGCGCACGCCGGCGTCGTGCAGGCGCCGCAGTTCCTCGTCGCTGACGTCGGGACGCACGGTCGCCACACCGCGGGCCAGGTGGCCGGCCGTGCGCAGGGCGTCCACCAGGGCGCTGTTGTCGGCGCCGTGGCAGGTGGCCTGCACGATGACGTTGCGCGTGACGCCGAGGTGGTCCCGCAGGGCGAACAGGTCGTGCTTGGAGGCGTCGACGGGCGTGTACTTGCGCTCGGGGGCGAAGGGGAACTCGGCGGCGGGGCCGAACACGTGGCAGTGGGCGTCGACGGCTCCCGGCGGCAGGACGAAGCCGGGTGTGCTGGGGCCGCGGTACCAGTCGAGCCAGCCAGGGGTGACCGTGAAGGCCTGGTCGGTCATGGGGAGTGCTCCTCGGGCTCGGGGCGTCAGTCGACGTAGGTCAGGCCGAGCTCGGCCAGGGGGCCGCGCATCGCGTACAGGTCGAGGCCCAGCTCGCCGGCCCGGAACCGCTCCCGCTTGCCCTCTTCCGCGGCCTCGCGCCTCGCGGCCGCCTCGGCGACCTCGGCGGCCCGGGCGGCGGGGACGACCACGACACCGTCGGTGTCCGCGACGATCACGTCACCGGGGTTCACCAGCGCGTTGGCGACGACGACGGGGACGTTGACCGAGCCGAGGGTGGCCTTGACGGTGCCCTTGGCGCTGATCGCGCGGGAGAAGACGGGGAAGTCCATCCGGCGCAGGTCGTCGACGTCGCGGCAGCCCCCGTCTATGACCAGGCCCCGGGCGCCTCGGGCGCGCAGCGAGGTGGCGAGCAGCTCCCCGAAGAAGCCGTCCTCGCTCTCGGTGGTGCAGCCCGCGACCACGACGTCGCCCTCCCGCACCTGCTCGGCGGCCACGTGCAGCATCCAGTTGTCGCCGGGCTGCAGCAGCACGGTGACGGCGGTGCCGCAGAGCCTCGCGCCCTCGTAGACGGGCCGGATGCAGGGACGCATCAGGCCGAGGCGGCCCATGGCCTCGTGCACGGTGGCGACCCCGAACTCCGACAGGGCCTCGACCGCCGCGCGGTCGGCGCGTTCGATGTTCCGGTGGACGACTCCGAGGTGGTGCATGGTGCGGCTCCTTGCTCTTTCGGGGGCGGGGGCCCTCTTGGGCGGCGGGGGAGGGCCGGTGCACGGGGGGCGCCCGCCCTCCCCCGCCTCGCGGGGTGGGGACTCAGCGGCCCTGGGTGGTCAGGTGGGCGTCCAGACGCGGGTAGACGCGCCGGGCGTTGCCCTCCTCGACCGCCGCCAGGTCCTCGGCGGACAGGCCCGCCTTCTCGACGTAGCGGCGGGTGTCGTCGAAGTGGTGACCGGCGCGCGGGTCGACGCCGCGGACGGCGCCGATCATCTCGGAGGCGAACAGGACGTTGTCGACGGGGATCACGTCCAGCAGCAGGTCGATGCCCGGCTGGTGGTAGACACAGGTGTCGAAGAAGACGTTGCGCAGCAGCGACTCCTCCGGCTCCGGCCTGCCGAGCGCCTGTGCCAGACCCCGGAACCGGCCCCAGTGGTACGGCACCGCGCCGCCGCCGTGCGGGACGACCAGCCGCAGCTCGGGGAAGTCGGCGAACAGGTCCCCGGCCAGCAGCTGCATGAACGCGGTGGTGTCGGCGTTGAGATAGTGCGCCCCGGTCGTGTGGAAGGCCGGATTGCAGCTGGTGGAGACGTGCACCATGGCCGGCACGTCCAGCTCGACGAGCTTCTCCCACACCGGGTACCAGGAGCGGTCGGTCAGCGGGGGAGCGGTCCAGTGGCCTCCGCTGGGGTCCGGGTTGAGGTTGACGGTGACCGCGCCCAGGTCCCGTACGGCCCGCTCGATCTCCGGGACCACGGTGGCCGGGTCCACCCCGGGCGACTGCGGCAGCATCGCCCCGGGGACGAAACGGTCGGGGTACAGCTCGGACACGCGGTGGCACAGGTCGTTGCAGATGCGGGACCAGGCCGAGGAGGTCGCGAAGTCACCGATGTGGTGCGCCATGAACGAGGCGCGGGGGGAGAAGACGGTGACGTCGATGCCGCGCTCGTCCATCAGCCGCAGCTGGTTGGTCTCGATCGACTCGCGGATCTGGTCGTCGCTGATGACGGGGCCGGCCGGGTCGGGTGCCTGCACCGGGTCGGTGAGCGCGGCGACCTGGGCGTCACGCCATTGCCCGAGGGGGGCGGGGGCCGTGGTGTAGTGGCCGTGGATGTCGATGATCACGCGGACTTCTTCTCCTGAACGGTGGGAGTGGGGTCCCAGACGGACCGGGGGACGAGCAGGTCGCCGGCCATGATGAGGCGGGCGGTGCGCAACAGCGCGGAGCGCGTGACCTGTTGGGGGTCGTCCGGGTCGCGTCCCAGGGTGACGCTGAACTCGCCGGACGGGTGCTCGACGGAGACGGTGGGCTCCGTGCCGGACACGGCGGCGGCCACGTCGTGGGCGACGCTGCCTTCGAGCACACAGGCGGTGGCGGCCGTGACGGCGGCCAGCACGCCGATGGACTGGTGGCACACCCGTGGGATGAGGCTGCGGGTGGAGAGGGTGCCGCCGTGCCGCGGCGGCGCCACCAGCGTCATCTTCGGGTAGTTCCGCGTCGTGACGTCGCCAAGACCCATGGCCGCGCCGCACACCAGGCGCAGTGCCTCCACCCGGGCCCTGAGGTCGTCGTCGGCGTCGATCTGGGCCGGCGTCTCGTAGCCGGTGGCGCCCAGGCGTTCGGCCGAGACGACCACCAGGGGCTGGCCGTTGTCGATGAGGGTGACGTCGACGGGACCCACTCCGGGCACCTCGACGGTGTCCCGCACGCGCCCGGTGGGCAGGAGGGAACCGGCGACGGAGCCGGCGGTGTCCAGGAAACCGATCTCGACCGGGGCGGCGGTGCCGGGGACGCCGTCGATGCGGGCCGCACCCTCGTAGGCGACGTGCCGGGCCCCCGAGTGGTCGGCCGGGGTGGCGACGGTGATCTCGGCGACCATGCCGGTGTTGCGGGTCAGCACGCGGGCGGTGGTGCGGTCCCCGGTGGGCACGATCATGCCGGTCTCGACGGCGAACGGCAGCACGGCGGCGAGCATGTTCCCGCAGTTGGACGACGTGTCGACGACGTCCCCGCCGGGCTGCACCTGGGCGAAGGTCCATTCCAGGTCGACGGCGGCCTCCGTGGCCGGGCGTACGATGCCGATCTTGCTGGTCAACGGGTGCGCGCCGCCGATGCCGTCGATCTGCCGCGGATCGGGTGAGCCCATCGCCGCCAGCAGCACGGCGTCCCGGACGCCGGGGTCGTCCGGCAGCAGCCGCGCGTCGAAGAACGGCCCCCGCGACGTACCGCCCCGCATGAACAGGCACGGAACGGCGGTCTGGGAGCCGCGGCTGGTGACCTCTGGGGCCCGGGCGGCCGCTACGGCGGGCATGACCACTCCTTCGTGAACGGGGGATTGCGGAGTAAGCTAAGTCATCAACGAGATTGTTGACAAGATGTTCGGAAGAAATTGCCAACCTGAAGGCTTCCAGGTGTGGTCGCACCGGCCCGCGCACTAGGGTTCTCCCTGCGAGAGCCGCTGATGGAAGACGACGGAAACGACGGAAGAGGTCGACCGAGTGACGGACAAGCTCACGGGTGCCGCCGGCCGCCAGTACGTGGCGGACGCCATCAGGCACGCCCTGCGCTCCGGGGACCTGGCACCCGGGCAGAGGCTCGTCGAGAACGACCTCGCCGAGTCCTACGGGACGACCCGCGGCGCCGTCCGTGAGGCACTTCAGGACCTCGCCGCCGAGGAGATCCTCGAGATCGTCCCCCACCGAGGGGCCCGGGTCCGCGTGGTGTCCGTCGAGGAGGCCATCCAGATCACCGAGTGCCGTTCGGCACTGGAGCAGTTGTGCGCCCGGAAGGCGGCCACGCGGGCGAGCGAGAAACAGCGCGCGGAGCTGGACCGCATCGGCACGGACATGCGCCGGGCCGTCGCGGACGGCGCGTGGGACACCTACTCCTCCCTCAACCAGCGGCTGCACGAGCTGGTCGTCGAGGCCAGCGGCCAGGAGGTCGCCCGGCGCCAACTCGAGCGCCTCAACGGGCCGATGGTGCGTTTCCAGTTCCGGCTGGCCCTGCGCCCCGGACGCCCCAGCCAGTCCCTGCCGCAGCACCTGGCCATCATCGACGCGGTGGTCGGCGGCGACGCCCCGGCGGCGGCCCGGGCCGCCGCCGCCCACCTGGACGACGTGATCGAGCAACTGCGGTCCTCGGCCGCCCCCTCACCCACACCGGCCCCGACCCGCCCCTGACCGGGTTCCCGCCGCGTCGACAGCAAACCCGTGAACAGGGCCAGTTATAGGCTGTCAGGCCAGCCGGTGCTGGACCGGCCGAGGTCGGGTCGGGACGACGGGAGTTGGCATGTTGCGGGAACCGGTGACGTCGGCGCATGTCCCTCGGCCCGGCCTGCCCGCGGACCAGGTGCTCTTGGACCTGGATGACGATGCGCGAGCACTCTATGTGCGGCTGGCCACCGCCGGTCGGCTGCCGCTGGCCGAGGTGGACGATCGCGTCCTCGGGCCGTTGCTGCGCGCGGGCCTCGTCGCACGAGTCGAGGGGATGGTCGAAGCGCGGGCGCCGCGTGGCCCGCTCGAGGCAGTCGCGCAGTCGTACACCCAACTGGCAGCACACATCCGAGAGGTCGGCGAGGAGCTGACGGATGTGTGGAACGCGTCTCAGCGAGCAGACGTGGGCGTCGACATATCGACCGGTGCGATCGCGCTGCAGGAATACGCGGACCTTGTCAGCTCCGCGACGACCCGGATCGACGCGCTGACCATGGCTCCGCGAGGCGATCGACCGATCGCCACGGCGAACGGTGTCTTCGGGGTGCTGGCACGCGGGATCGAGGTCAGGGTCGTGTACGACAGCCGACTGCTCGAGTCTCCCGCAGCGATCGAGGTGGTGGAGTCATGCATGGCGGCCGGCGAACAGGCGAGGGTATTTCCCGGCGTTCCGATCAATCTCGTCATCGTCGACGACGTGGTCTCCGCCAACGTCACCTCTGATGGCGATGAGGAGGTGCACGTCGCCAACATTCGGAATCGTCGGCTTGTCGCGGGGCTGCGCAGCGTGTTCGAGTCCTACTGGCAGCTGTCGATGCCGCTCGCCGACGAGAGCCTGGTGCTGGATGGCTCGAAGGACTTCCGGCCTCTCGTGCGCTTGCTGAGCATCGGGTTGACCGACCGGTCGATCGCGCGGGAGCTCGGAGTGTCCGAACGCACCGTGGGCCGCCGGATCACTCGACTGCAGGAGCTGCTCGGGGCGGATACCCGCTTCCAGCTGGGACTGCAGATCGCCAGACATGGCTGGGTGTGACCCGACGGCCGACGTACCGTGTCAGGGGTTCCGTCAGTGCGCGTCGGGAGCGACGATCTCGGGCAGCATCGTCTCGAAGGAGTCGGCGACCGTCAGGCTCGGGAGGACGTGTCCTTGGTCGTCGGCACTCTTGGCGAGGCCGGCAGCCCAGGCGGAGCTGTGGTAGCGCTGGTTGGGCGTGCCGTGGTGCCCGGGGCTGGAGAAGCTGCAGTCGCCGACGTTGTAGAACGTCTGGAGGTCCTGCAGGGTGTACGCCTTGTTGAGCGACTCGCCGCGCTTGTGGACCATGAAGTACGTGCCGAAGGCGTCGGCCATCAGCTCCGTACGGCGGGTGGCCTCCGCTTCGTCGGTGATGTCGGTCTCGAAGAGGTTGTCCGAGTACTGGACCTGGTGTCCGAACTCGTGGGCCATCACCGCACGTCCGGCGACCCGGCCGAGGCCGAGCTCGTTCCACATCTGGAGGATGCCCTGTCCCACCGCCACACGCCGGGTGATGCCGAGTGCCTCGAGGGTCTCCTGCGAGTCACCGGAGTGGGCGGGGTCGATCGCGAACGCGTTGAGCGAGAACATCGGGTTGTCGACGCCGCCCGGGAACCCGTTGAGCCGGCCCGAACCGAGACCGCCCTCGACGCCGATCTGGAGGAAGAGCGCGCCGAGCGGGCTGATCTCGCTGAGGCCGTCGTACACGTGCTGACGGTCGGCCGCGCCGTCGGGGCCGAGGACCTTGGCATCGAGCGAGACGAGTCCGACGTCGCTGGTGTCGACGTCCCAGAACCGCTGGAGGTTCGTGAACGTGCGAGCGAGCTCGTTGGTGTTCGCTCCGTTGGGTCCGAGAGGGGTGTCATGGGGGTTGGTGGGCGTCTTCATCAGGGTCCAGTACTGGAGCAGAAGGTCGGGCGACAGACCCAGGAAGCCGTTCTGGTACCAGTCCCACGACGCGGGGTCGATCTGCGCGGTCTGAGCGCGGGCCCACTCGCGGAACTCCGTGGTCGAGCAGTCGTAGCCGTCGGGGTCGATGGCCCCGGAGGTCCACTCGTTGTCGACGCCGGCATCGGTGAGCGCTGCCTTGACCTGGGCCAGGGACTTCGCAGCGGCCGCGACGAGTGCGTCGTCCGACGAGCCTGCCGCCTCGGCGGCCGCTCGAGTGTCGGCATCGAGGTCGAGGCCGGCGATGTAGTCGTTGAACTGCTGGCGCAGTTGCGAGATGTCCGCGGACTGGGCTGCCGCATGGGGCGCGGTCATGGCGACGGTGGCCGCGGCGGGGGAGGTCGCGTTGGCTGCTGTCGCGCCGGTGAGTGACATGGTCGCAAGCGACGCGACGGCCAGGGTCGCCAGGATGGAGCGCTTCATCCGTACTGACTCCTCAGTGTCGCCAGGCTCGGTGTGCCTGGGCCTGATCGGCATTCAAACGACGCGGAGCAGGTCAGTGGAAGGCCTTCGGAGTGGCGGGGACCGGACATGTCCGGTCCCGGACAGATCATGTGGTGGTTCGCGCGATCTGTCGGGCCCTGGCTGGTGACGTCGCCATGACGGTCACCTTCTGCAAGGGCGTCGGCTGCGTGCACACCTCCGTGTCAGGGGGTGGCCGCCGGCGAGTCCACCACCATCCAGTCGAGCACCGGGGTGCTCTGCAGGTAGATGAGCACGCACATGACGAGCATGAAGACCACGCTCCACACGATGACCCGGCGGAAGAGGATCCCCTCCCGGCCCTCGAAGCCGACCGCGGCCGCGGCGATGGCGAGGTTCTGCGGGGAGATCATCTTGCCGAGCACGCCACCGGAGGAGTTGGCCGCGGCCATGAGGGTGGGGGACAGGCCGGCCTGGTGGGCGGCGGTGACCTGGAGGGCGCCGAACAGGGAGTTGGAGGAGGTGTCGGAGCCGGTGACCGCGACGCCCAGCCAGCCGAGGATCGGTGAGAGGAAGGCGAAGGAACCGCCGGCACCGGCCATCCACAGACCCAGTGTGGTGGTCTCACCGGACTCGTTCATGAGGTAGCCGAGTCCCAGTACCAGCATCACGGTGAGCACCGCGAACTTCAGCTGGTCCAGGGTGTGTCCGTAGGCGCGCAGGGCGCGGCGCGGGCCGACCTGGAGCAGCACCATGCTGATCACGCCGGCGATCAGCAGCAGACTCCCGGCCGCCGACAGGTAGTTGAGTTTGAAGGTGGTGGCGACCGGGTCGCCGTTCGGCTTGACGATGTGCAGACCCGGCCAGTTGACGATGTGCGTCACCGACTCCAGGCCGGTACCGGTCGCGCCGACCTCGGTCGGCGGCTTCCCGGTGATCGCCGGGACCCGGGTGGCCAGCACGAACACCACGATGACGGCCAAGTAGGGGGCGTATGCCCTGAAGACGTCCAGCGGCCGGTCGTGCGGCTCGCGGTCGGCGTCCGCGCGGGCCCGGGTCAGCACCGGGGTGTCCGCCAACTCGCCGTCGCCCGGGCCCGCTTCGCCGCCGGGGGTCCGCGGCCGACGGGAGGCGCCGCCGGCACCGTCGGGGTCGCCGTCGGAGCCGTTGGGGTCGCCGTCCAGGCCGTCGTCCGTGTCGCCCTCCTGGTACGTCTCCTCGGCGTGCCACACCCGGGTGAACGCCAGGACCGCCAGCGCGGAGGCGAGCGCGGCGATGATGTCGGCGAGCGGCACGGACCAGAAGTTCGAGGACAGGTACTGGAAGACCGCGAAGGACACGCCGCACACCACCGCCGGCGGCCAGGTCTGCCGCAGCCCTCGTCGGCCGTCCACGATGAACACCAGGGCCAGCGGCACGAACAGCGCCAGGACCGGCGTCTGTCGGCCGACCATCGCCCCGAGGTCGTCCACGGGCAGGCCGGTGACGCCCGCCAGTGTGGTGATCGGCACGGCTATCGCGCCGAACGCCACGGGGGCGGTGTTGGCGACCAGGGCGACGGTGGCCGCCTTGAGCGGCTTGAAGCCCAGGGCGATCAGCATGACCGCACTGATCGCGACGGGCGTGCCGAAACCGGCCAGCGCCTCCATGAGGGCGCCGAAGGAGAAGGCGATGATGATCGCCTGCACCCGCTGGTCGTCGCTGATGGACGCGAACGACCTGCGCAGCACGTCGAAGTGACCCGTCTCGACGGTGAGGTTGTAGACCCAGATCGCGTTGATGACGATCCACATGATCGGGAAGAAGCCGAACGCGGCGCCCAGCAGGCCGCTGTTGAGCGCGTCGGCGAGCGGCATCGAGTACACGGCGACCGCGAGCACCACGGCGATGACAAGGGAGATCAGCGAGGCGATCCACGCCTTCATCCGCACCGCGCCGAGCAGCACGAACAGGACCAGCAGCGGAAGGATCGCGATGATGGACGACAGCCCGAGCGAGTTGCCCACCGGACTGTAGTCCTGCTGATAGCTGGCGAGGATCATGGAGCACCCTTTTCTACGACACCGGAGAGGAGGGGGCCGCGCCAGGGGTCGGCGCCGGGGTGATCTGCGCGAGGGCGTACGGGACGACGGCGCCGGGGCCGGGGCGGGGGCCGTCGAGCGTGTGCTTCCACTACTCGGTAGACACCAACCGAATGCTGGAAGAATGCAGTGGGGCCGGATCCGCGTCAAGGGGCGCGGGTGGCCTGCGTCACAAACGGACTTCCTCCTGTCGCACCATCAGCAAATGTATGGCTGTATGTGAGGGCGCCGCGTCCTCAGGAAAAACACGTCGTGTTCCGCCTCAGGAGGTCCGCGATCATGTCTTCCCGTCCGACCACGGGCGACTGGGTCCTCATCGCCCCGCTCGCTCGTCGCCCAGCCACAGGGCGGCGCCCGGGGCGGCTTACTCCTCCGGTTCGTCTGCCAGGAAGTCGGCGATCCGGTGGTTCGTCCGCGGGGGCACGGCGGTGGGCATGGCGAAGTGGGTGAGCCCGGCGTGGATCTCGATCCGGGCGTCCGGTACGGCCTTGCGGGCGCGGGCCGCGACTTTCTCGGCGTCGTGGGCGTTGCTGCGGCCGGCGAGAAGGACCAGCAGCGGAACGCTCAGCGCCGCGGGGTCCGGGCGGCGACCGACGACGAGTCTCCGGTGCGCGAAATCCGAGACCGCCAAGGCGTAGAGCCGCTTCCAGCCCACGTCGGTGTCCGTGCCCGCCGTCTCACGGTCCAGGTAGGCGCGTGCGCGGGCTTTCGTCGGGTGCAGCAGTATCGGCAGCGAACGCAGCAGGAAACCCGGTCGGAAGCCGGCGAAGCACTGGGTCGGGTCGAGCAGCACCAGCCGGTCGACCCGCCGTGCGGCGTGCAGGGTGTAGGTCAGGGCCAGCCAGCCGCCGTAGGAGTGGCCCAGCAGGTGCGTGCGGGACACGCTGAGTCCGTCGAGCAGCGCGTCCAACCAGCCCATCAGGTCGGCGGTGGTGCGCAGCGGGCGCCCACCGGGGACGCTGCGCCCGGCGTCACCGAGGATGTCGACGGCGAGCAGTCGGTGGTGCGTGCCGAGTACCGGGGCATTGGCGAACCAGACCGCGCCGGTGGAGCCGCCGCCGTGCAGCAGGAGGACCGGGGTGGCGTCAGCGGGGCCGTAGGCGTGGACACGGGTGGTCCCGTACGGGGTGGGAACGTCGAGCTCGGCGGTACCGGTGGGCCAGCGGGCGAGCAGCGCGTCGTAGGCGGCGAAGAAGTCTTGGGATGAGGACACGGCGAACCCCCGGGAGTCGTCTCGTTGACCAAGTATCTCGCTCAGCGAGATGACAGCTGGGTGAGTGATGACATCGACCCCGCGATGCGACTGGTCCATCTGCTGCGCGCGGTGACCGTGGAACTCGACCTGCACGGCGCCGAGTTCGCCGCGCGAAACGGTCTGCACCCGACCGACCTGCGGGCTCTCATCCACCTGCTGGACGCCGACCGGGCGGGCACCGACGTCACCCCGGGACGACTGGGCGCGGCGCTGCGGCTCAACTCGGCCGGTACCACGGCCCTGCTGGACCGGCTGGAGCGCCTGGGCTCGTGAGCCGCAAGCGTGACGAAGACGACCGACGGCGCGTCATGCTGACGGTGGAGCAGAAAGCCGTGGAGCTGGGCCGGTCCTCCTTCGGCCCGCTCATCGCCAACCTGGTCGAGGCGGCGGAGGACTTCCCCCCCGGCCGAAATGGACATCGTTCAGCGCTACCTGACCGCCGTGCGTCGAGCAGCGGCTCCCGGCCGCAACGTGTCGACACCCCCCGCCGCATCCGGGTGTTCCGGTGACGACCGCACCGAAAGGCCGGGCGGCCCAGTTGAGGTGCCGTCGGCCCCGCGCTACATTCGCCGACATGGCACGGGAGCCGGATCTGCGGGCAGGCAGCACGACGGATCAACGGATCGCGCTGGCGCATGAATGGGCCGGGTTGATCGAGCAAGTCAGGGGATTGGGGTCTGAGTTCGCCAACTTCCTTGCTCCGCCGCGATGGCAGGACCTGTCGTCCGCTGTCGGTGACGGCACGGGTGTGGTGGTCAACGTGGCGCAGCGTTGTCACGCGCTGCTCGTCACCGCCGACGGGGTGACATCCGTTCCGTTGCCAGACCTCACCGGGGAGGAGGTCCACGCCCGCACCACGGCCCACATCGCCCGGCTCCGCCGGACGGACACCGCCGCACAGTGGGTGCAACACACCAAGCACCGCGCGGACGTCCGCGAGGTTTCCGACAATTTCCAGACCCATCATGCGGCGAAGACGGAGCTGCTACAGGCGCAGTCCGAGCTTGACGAGACTCTGCTCCCGGATCTCGCCTGGCTCTGGGACGTCATCGCCGAACCGGTGCTGCGGGCGCTGGACGACGCTGCGCCCACCGCCGACGACACGAGGCGACGGATCTGGTGGTGTCCGACAGGGTTGTTGTCGTTCCTTCCTCTGCACGCGGCCGGGCATCATGACGGAAGCGGACGCAGCGTACTGGACCGGACCGTCTCCTCGTACACTCCGACCCTGCGCGCCCTGGCCCAAGCCGCTCGCTCGGCGGAGCCGGCGCCGGCCGCCTCGGACAAGCTGTTGGTGGTCGCCGTGCAGAACGTCGGGGACATGCCACCCCTTTTGCAGGTCGCGGAGGAACTGGACCTGCTTCGTGAGGTGTTCGGCGAGGACAGGCTGACCACCCTGGGGCTGGCGGATGGCCCCCAAGCCACCCGCAAAGCTGTCCTGGACCAACTGGCCGCCCACCGATGGGTCCACTTCAGCTGCCACGGCCAACAGGACCCGTTCCATCCCTCCCGGGGCGGACTCCTGCTGAGCGACGGGACGTTGAGTATCGGCGCCCTGAGTCGCGGCTCCTACCAGGGAGACTTCGGCTTCCTTTCCGCCTGTATGACAGCCTCCGGCGGCCTTTCGCTGAGTGACGAGGCCATCACCGTCGGCGCGGCGCTGCACTACGCGGGCTTTCGCCGGGTACTGGCCGCGCTGTGGTCGATCGACGCGGAAACGGCGACCACCCTCGCCAAGGACGTCTTCCGTTCGCTCATGCGGGACGGCCTGTTCCGGCCGGAGCGATCTGCGAGCGCCGTGACCGGCGCCGTGACGCGACTGAGGGACCAGCATCCCGCACATCCCAGCCGGTGGGCGGCGTTCACCCACATCGGTCCCTGAAGCCTGCGGACAGGAATGCGTATGACTCATCTCCCTTACGAAGAGATCACCGAGCCCTCCTTCGGGGCAAGGGCCGCGGTCGAGTTCTCGCTCATCCAGGTCGGTCCCGGGGCCGCCGAACTCCGGGGCCCCTGTCCTCGTTGCCGCACGACGATCCGCCTCCCGGTCGTCAACAGCGTCTACAAGAACTTCCGGCTGTGGCGACGGCCGGGGCAGCAGGCGTCACCCCCGAGCGTGCACGAGGAACTGGTGATCTGTACGTGCGCGGAGGACCATCCGGGCCGCCCCGAGGGCAAGGTCGGCTGCGGTGCCTTCTGGCGACTGGAGATCACGCCCTCGTGAGCGGCTCCCTCAGTCCCGGACGGTCCGCCGACAGGTCCGACGCGGCCGCCGCGCAGGAACACCACCAGGCGCTGCGGAACGAACTCCCCCGTGTGCGCGAGGCGGCCCGTTCCTGGCGCAACGGCCTGGCGGGCCTCCTCCTCTCCCTGGTCGGGTTCGGCCTGATTCGCGGGCCCAGCGAGGTCGACAAGGTGGAGGCACCCTGGCACATCGTCATCGGCTGCCTGCTGCTCGCCTCGCTCCTGGCCGGCGCCTTCGGCGCGTACCGGCTGCTTGGCGCGCACAACGGCAGGCCGAGAGCCACTCCCGTGAACCTTGATGTCTCGGCCGTCACCCAGGATCATCTGCTGGCCCTGACAGCCCTCCGCGACCTGCGCCAGGGCATCGTCGCGACACTGCTGTGCACGGCACTGCTGGTGGCAGCTGTGGGCACGACATGGTACGGGCCGGAGAAGTCCACACCGAAGCTGCGGGTACGCACTACGGGGACGACCCTGTGCGGGGAGAGCGCGACCGTCGACGGCGGGCGCCTCAGACTCAAATCCAAGGCGGGGCAGATCAGCCTCGTCCTCTCTACCGTCCTCACCGTCGAGACGGTCGACGCATGCCCCTGAACCGTTGCTCCGTCGGTGCACCGAGTGAACCACCCATCACAATCCGGACCAGCAGGGCGAGGTGCTCATGTCGCAAGAGCCCCACGAGGAACTCAAGAAGCTACTGGGCGAGATGAAAGCGGCGGGAACGACATCGCCTTCCGACGGCGATGCGTACATCGAGGTCTTCCACATGGTCGACCCGGACACCGCGAGCGTCGAAACACTCGACCTGGCCATCGCCTCCCACGAGGAACAACTCGAAGCACGTCCCGACTCGCCGACGCGCGCTCTCCATAAGGTGCAACTGGCACGGCTTCTGGCCGGTCGGAGCGAGAAGACGGGCAGCCGTGAGAAAATGGAGCGGGCGATCGCTCTGCAGCGTGAGGCGGTGGCCGAGATCGACGCGCCGGACCTCCGAGGCACGGCGCTGTACAACCTCGGCGTCTTTCTCTCCACATCCGCTGACTACCGTTCCCAACGGGAATCGGCGGACGCCTACAGAGAAGCCTTCCCTCTCCTGACGGGAGGCCACCGTCTGGGGTGCGTGACCAACATGGTGCAGGTACTGCTGAAGCTGAGTGCCCTGGAGGACGACCCCGAAGTCGCCGACGAGGCGGTCCGGTTCGCGCTTGAGGCTTTGGCAGACGCTTCCTCCGACAGCCGTTCCGAGAACGGAATCTGGGAGACGTTGCTCGCCGCAGTTACCCACCGTTTGCTGCCACCCGAAACACTCTCCACGTTGGTCCAGGAAGCCCGGGCCCTGACGGACGCCCCGGCCAAGAAGGAGATGCGCGCGGCGCGCTTCGACCGCCTCGGACGCCTGCTCCGCGCGGAGTGGAACGCCACCTTCGACGTCGGCCCGCTGTCACAGGCGGTCGAAGCCGGACGGAAGGCGGTCGCGCTCCTCCCGGACCACTACGGCATGGCCGCCAATCTCTCCGCTTCCCTCCGGGACGCCGGGAACGTCGCGCGTGACCCGGAGCTACTCGAGGATGCCCTTCGCCACCTGCGTGCCGCCCTCGCCCGGACACCGCCTGGAACGCATGACCACCTCTCGCTGCGCGGAGACCTCGGTGCGGCGCTCAACAGCTTGGGTGCGCTGCGACGCGACGAGAAGCTCCTGCGGGAGGCCGTCGAACACACACAGTCCCTGATCGACCATGCCTCACAGGAATCGGACACGGGCACTCTGAGTATCTACCTTCCGAACCTGGCCGGGCAGAAGCTGCTCCTGGCCCAGCTCACCGGCAGTCACGGCCTGATGGGCGAGGCATTGGCAGCCCACCGCCAGGCTCTGGGGTTCTCGTACCCTGCGGCGCGTCGGGCCGTCATGCTGACCAACTACGCCTCCGCGCTGCGAGAACATGCCAAGGGAACGGATCGGCCGGCCGACGATCTGCGGAACGCGGAGCGAGCTCTAGCCGAAGCCGTCGTGATGTGTCCGGACCTCTTTCCCGAGTTGGAAGACGTCCTCACGCTGTACGCGGTCGTTACACTGGAGCTTGTCTTCCATGACCGGTCCACGGCAACGCTGGACACCGTCGTCGATGCCTGGGAGCGCACCCTGGTGCGTGCGTACTCGCTGTCCTTCATCGGGCCGACCGTCATCTGCCTGAACGGTCTGACGAACGCCTAGTATCAGCGCTACTGGTCCCGACTCGCGGTGGGCGACCTGGACAAGCTGATCGCCCACGGCACTCGCCTGATGAACATCCTCTCCGCGGACGATCCGCAGCGTCGGAACGTCGTTCAAGTGGTAGCCGCGGGCCTGCGCGTGCGAGCGGCGGCTGGCGATGTCGCAGACCTCGACCGGGCGATCGAGCTCGTCGACGAGGTGCTGGGTGCCTCAGCCGCCGAAAGCCCTGAACGAAGGCAGCACCTGCTCAATCAGCAGTCTGCCAACTACCTCGACCGATTCCAGCAATCCCTTCGGCCCGCCGACCTCGACCATGCCCTGTTGTATGCGGAGAAGGCCTGTTCCGTCGCGCACTGCGCCGCGGACTCGGCACCGCGCGTGCAGTTCGCCGTGTGCCTCAGCCAGCGACATCAGCACCGTGGCAGGCCCCAGGACCTCGACCGGGCATTGGAGATCTACCGTTCGGCCTGGAAGTCCATCCACGACCGTGTCGCCGAATCCGCCGGACACAGAGAGGCGGCGGAGCCGGAGGCATACACCGACGCGGACACCGGGATTCTCTACAACCTGTCGACTGCGCTCGCCCAGCGATACACCCTGCATCACATCCCCTCAGACATCCAGGAATCGGCGGAAGCGATCGTCACGGCGCTGCGTCTGACTCCGGAGCACCATCGCGGCCGCCTGGACAGGCTGACCGCGGCTGCCCACATCTTCCGGCAGCGGTGGACCTGGAGCGAGTCGACCGAGGACCTCGAGACCGCGACGTCGTACGCCGAGGAGGCGCTTCGCCTCGCCGGGCCGGGGTCGTTCCGGCACGAGCACGCGGTCGCGGCCTACATGAGCGTCTCGCGCGGACGTCGCACCGACGAGGAGGTGCTGAACCAGGCCATCGACATCAGCGTGCAGGCGCCGGAGCGCACCGATGTTCCACAAGCCCACCGACATCTCGTCGCTGTGAACACGGCTGCCGCGCTCGCTCGTCGCTGGAAGGACACCGGGGCGCGGAACGACCTGGAGAAGGCGATCGAGATCTCCCGGAGACTGGTGGCCGAGGTGGGCACCGACGCTGCGGTGAAGTCGGCGCTCCTGCTGGGCGAGGCACTCGCGGATCACGCCCACCACTACGGTGATTCCAGGTCGCGTGAGGAGGCCTGCGCGGTGCTCCGCGGTGTTGCGTCACTCGACACCGCGCCAATCAAGGACCGTTTCCGGGCTGCCCGCGAATGGGTGACAGTGAGCGAGCGTGCCAGTGAGGAGGCACTCGCGGCCGTGCGGCAGCTGATGGAACTGATGCCGCTCGTCGCTTGGGTGGGCGCTCCTCGGGAGGTACGCGAGTCGGCCCTGGCCGAAAGGGCGGGCATCGCGTCCCATGCCGCCGAGGCAGCTCTTGAGGCGGGTCGTCCCATCGACGCACTCGAGTTCCTGGAACTGGGCCGTGGGGTCCTTTGGTCCCAGCAGCTCGACCTACGCACCGACCTGGCCAGGATCGAAGCGGTCGATCCGCGACTGGCCGGACGCTTGGCGGAGGTTCGCGGTGTGCTCGATTCCACGCCCCCGGATACGGAGGACGGCGGGCTTGCGGCCGTCTGGACGCCCGATCGCCTCACGCAGCCTGATCCTCAGCCGATCGACCCGGACTGGCATGCGGCACTCCAGCAGGCAGCGGAGCTGTGCGACAGGGACGACTACGAGTCCCTCGTCGAAGTCCTCGGGCCGCTGACCGATGCGGATGACCCACGGGTGGTCGCGAGGGCGGAGTTCGTCCGGGGCGTCGCACTGAGGAAACGAGGAGAGAGGGAAGCTGCCCGAGTGGCCCTCGCCCGGGCCTCCCAAGCGGAGTCGTCCGATGTCGCGCCGGCTGCCGCCATCCTGCTCGGACGGCTGCTCGCCGAAGACGGCGACTTCGCGGCCGCGCGAACGGCCTTCGAACAAGCGAAGGCGTCTGGCATCCCCGAGGTGGTCGAGGAAGCCGAACTGCGGCTGCGGACCGTGAAGTCCCTCGATGCCGATGCCGCCTGCCTTCCCCCGGAGATGGCTCGCCTGCTGGCTGAAGGCGACCCCTCGACCATGCTCGAAGTGTCAGCGGCCTGCGTTCTGAAAGGGCAATTCGCTGAGGCTCAAGTCCTCCTCGAACGATGCCTCTTGGCAGTCGCATCGGAGGAAAGACCGAACGTGGCCTACCTGTTGGCGCCGCTTCGACAGCGGCACGCGGACTACCCGGGCGCTCGCGTGGCCTGGGAACTCGCCCTGAAGACCAAGCATCCCAAGCTGGCCGCTGTGGCAGCTCTCCAGCTCGGAGACCTTCTGGTGGCCGAGTTCACCGTCGCCGAGGCCAGGGACGCTTACCGGAACGCCCCACGACAGAAGAAGCGTGCCGTTCGTAAGCGTCTCGCAGCGATCGAACCTCTCGCACCGTCCTCCGCGTCGGATCGGATCCCGGACTTCGACTACGGCCGCTGGCTGGCCCACCACCAACCTCGTGAGTATGCCCTCGACGTCCTCAGCCGAGCCGTCAAGGCGGGCGATCAGCGTGCGCGTACGCACTTCTATCTCTCCGAGGTCCTGGCCAGGGGCGAACACGGTCGCACCAAGGTGCAGCTCGCGCTCCACCGGGCCATCGCTCTCGCGACCGAGGACGAGACGGCGCTGGTTCTGCTGTGCCGGGCCATACTGCGGATGCGGCGCGGTGACGCCGGCGGCAGTTGCCTCCTCTTCGACGAGGCGTACCAGGCGGCCGTCGCCCGAGGCGATGCCGAACTTGCCGCGCTCGCCGCTGTGGTCCCGGCGCATCTGTACCAGCGGAGCGGTGACACGGATGCCGCGCGTACAGCCTACGAACGTGCCGTAACCACCGGTCATCCGCAGTTCTCGCCCCTCGCCTCCTTCTGCCTGGCCGTCATGCTGGACGGGCTCGGCGACGAGGAGGAGGCCAAGCGCATCTACCGTCAGGTCATGGCGAGCGGCCACCCGGTTCAGGGGGGCATGGCCGCATACAACCTCGGCTGCTGTCTGGCGAGATCCGGAGATCACGCCGCGGCGGAGGAAGCGTTCCAGCACGCGGCGAACGGTGCCTGGCAGACAGCCGCCGACCGCGCGGCGGAAGCCCTGGAGCAGTTGCGCTCCATGCCTGGCACCGACGAGTCGGGACAGTCCGAGGCCGGGAACAGGCCCTGAGTCCGCAGCTGTCCGCCACGTGTCGGTGGCCGTCGCCGATCACGTCCTGGGCCGGTGGCGGCGTGGACACCGGCCGACTACACCTCGTGGTCGTGCCCGGCTGTGCAACGCCGGACTCGTCGATGGTCCCGGCGGGGAGGGTTCCGCCGGGCATCGGGGAACTCAACGCCGGGTGATCTCGGAGAGCCAGTCGGTGTCCTCCGGGCCCGGCGCTTCGAGGCCGGGTGCGGGCAGTCGGCGGACCTCGCCCGTGCGCAGGGCGACCGTGGCCCGTGGCCGCATCGGCTCGTCGCCCCTGCGGGAGAGCAGGACGAGTTCCCAGACCGTGGCCGTCATGGCCTCGAGCCGGGTGGCGCAGTCGGCGGTGACGCGCTGCGGATCCCCGGTCCGGCCGAGGGACAGGTGCGGGGTGAAGCCCTTGGCGGGCCCACGACAGCGGGGGAACCGCTGCAGCAGCGCTCGGTGCAGGTCCGCCCACGGTGCGTCGCCGGCTGCCGTCGGGTCGAGCCACACGGTGTAGTACGCCCGGTGCCGGAAGGTACGTACGCCGTCCAGCCGGGCGGTGAAGACCGGTGTCCGGGCCGTCGCCGCGGCGAGCAGCGGGGCAGCCCGCTCGAAGTCGGACTCCGGCACGAAGCCGTAGAGGATGTTGACGTGCGGCGGCCACCGGTGGAGCTGTGGATCGTGATCCCGGCGGATGTCCTGGATCGGCGGCCACAGCTCCGCGGGCGGGATCCAGGCCACGGCCGTGCGGGCCGTCGGGAACACGTCGAGGACGTCGAAGGGCTCGTCCCCGCCGGGGCTCCTGCCGCGGCCCGGGTCCGCTTGCGGGTCCCGTACCCGGCCGGCGCGCGACTGGTCGACGCGGTCCACGCCCGTGGTCCGGTCCCAGAGCACCTCGCCGTCCGCCTCGATGAACACCACCCGGTGCCACGGGATGTCGCCCCCGGGCACGAAGGAGGACAGCGGGACACGGGCGATGCCGTCCCCGCGCCGGCGGACCCCCAGCACGAACCGGGCCGGGTCGAACCGCGGGTCCCAGCGGACCCGGTGATAGATCTCGTCACTGGTCCGCATCAGGCCTCCTCTCCTGCCTTCCCCCTTCTCTTGCTCTTCCTCCAGTGCTCTTCCTCCAGGGTGCCCCCACCCTGTCCTCGGTGGCTGTTCGGCAGGAGGGAATCCGGTCGCTGGTCAACCGTGACACCGGCAACCTCGCCACAGCCGGTCCCGTGAGCCCTACCAGGCGGGGCGCCGGTCCTGGCGCTCCGTCGAGAAACCGGCCGGCACGGCTGTCTCCGTCAGCCACAACACGCCCGGGTCGGGTGGGTACTCGTCCGTGGCCGGCGCAGGAGGGTGCAGGCGCCTGTGGCCCGGGAGCGGAACCTCGGTGAGCGTGCCGTCCCGCATCATCCACAGCCCGAAGCAGTCGTCGTCCTCGTCGTGCATCAGCACCTGCACGCTCTCCGGTTGCGGCCACGCCAAGGACTCCAGGTGCCGAAGCAGCCCCGACCGCGGGCGCATCCGGTCGAACTCGATCACCCAGCCACCGACGAACAGGCCGAGCGGCTCGAAGCGGCCACGCCAGCTGCGCGAGTCATCCGGTCGGGTCAACGGTTCCATCGCCGCGTCCGCGTTCGGCGCCAACACGATGACCTGTGCGATTCTGCTCATACCGACGTGTCCTCCTCCCAGTACACAGAGCTGTCAGAGCTGCTTGATGCGGGCTTTGAGCAGGCAGAACTCGTTGCCCTCGGGGTCGGCGAGTACGTGCCACTGCTCGTCGCCGGTCTGGCCGATGTCGGCCGGACGCGCCCCGAGGCTCAGGAGGCGTTCGAGTTCGGCGTCCTGGTCGCGGTCGGTGGGGTTGACGTCGATGTGCAGCCGGGACTTCCCGGGCTCCGGCTCGTCCCTGCGGCTGAGGATGATCGTCGGCTGTGGGCCGCCGAACCCCTCGCGCGGCCCGATCTCGATGCACTCGTTCCCTTCGCGGTCGAGCACGACGAAGTCCAGGACCTCGCACCAGAACCGGGCCAGCACCTCGGGATCGTGGCAACCGAGCACGAGCTCACCGATGCGACATGCCATGGACGAAACCTGCTCTCCATAGGGGAACGGCTGGGGCGACCGCGCGCGGAACTCTCGGCCTCCCCGCAGCGGAAACGCGATCGAGACGGTACCGGGTGAAGCGAGCACGTGAGAAGTGGATTTGGGCAGGCGGGGAACCGGGGGAACCGGGATCAGCCGGCCCCGGCGGCGCTTCGCCGGTCAGCCGGCCGTCGCGTCGGCGGTGGGGGCCTCGGCGCGGGCGGCGTGCAGGCGGGCGTAGGCTCCCCGCGCGGCGAGGAGCTGGTCGTGGGTGCCCTGCTCGACGATCCGGCCGGACTCCATCACGACGATGACGTCGGCGTCCCGGACGGTGGACAGGCGGTGCGCGATCACAAAGCTCGTCCGGCCCGCCCGCAGGGTGCTCATGGCCCGCTGGATCAGCAGCTCGGTACGGGTGTCCACGGAGCTGGTCGCCTCGTCCAGGACGAGCACGGCGGGCTGCGCGAGGAACGCCCTCGCGACGGTGATCAGCTGCTTTTCCCCGGCGCTCACACCCCCGGACTCGTCGTCCAGGACGGTGTCGTAGCCCTGCGACAGGGTGCGGATGAACCGGTCGGCGCAGGTCGCGCGGGCCGCCTCCACGATGTCCGCGCGGGACGCGCCCGGGACTCCGTAGGCGATGTTCTCGGCGATCGTGCCCTTGAACAGCCAGGTGTCCTGGAGGACGAGGCCGAAGCGGGAGCGCAGGTCGTCGCGGTTCATCGAGGCGGTGTCGGTGCCGTCCAGGAGGATGCGGCCCGAGTCGATCTCGTAGAAGCGCATCAGCAGGTTGGCGAGCGTGGTCTTGCCGGCGCCGCTCCGGCCGACGATCGCCACCGTGCTGCCGGGTTCCACCGACAGCGAGAGACCCTCGATGAGCGGCACGTCGGGGGAGTAGCGGAACGACACGTCCTGGAACTCCACCCGGCCCTCGGCGCGTTCCACGGCGAGCGGGCGGCGCGGTTCGGGATCCTGCTCCGGCGCGTCCAGCAGCGTGAACACCCGCTGCGCGGAGGCCACTCCGGACTGCAGGCGGCCCGCGACCGAGGCGATCTCCACGATCGGCTGGCTGAACTGCCGTGCGTACAGGATGAACGCCTGCACGTCGCCCAGGGTCAGCGAGCCGTTCACGACCTTCCAGGCACCGACGACGGCGACCGCGACATAGCCGAGGTTGGCGACGAACATCATCACCGGCTCGATCGCGCCGGACGCGAACTGCGCGCCGGCAGCGGCCCGGTACACCGCCTCGTTGCGCTCGTCGAAGCGCCGCTCGGCCTCCGCCCGCCGGTCGAAGACCCTCACCAGCGCGTGCCCGGCGCACATCTCCTCGACGTGCGCGGTCAGTTTGCCGCTCGCGGCCCACTGGGCGGCGTACCGCGGCTGGGCCCGCTTGCTGATCCAGGCGGCGAGCAGCCCCGACACCGGGACGCTCAGCAGCATCACCCCGGCCAGCGAGGGCGAGATCAACAGCATCAGGGACAACATGATGACCAGCGAGAACACCGAACTGATCAGGTCGGTCAGGGTCTGCTGGAGCGTCTGCTGGAGGTTGTCGACGTCGTCCGTGCCGCGGCTGAGCGTCTCACCCGCCGGCTTCCGGTCGAAGTAGCGCAGCGGCAGCCGCGCCAGCTTCTCCTGGGCCCGGTGCCGCAGGTCGTGGATGAGCAGCCGGACCACCGAGGCCACCAGCCAGTTCTGCACCAGCATGAACACCGACGCCAGCACATACAGCACCAGCAGGATCAGCAGCAGCCCGCCGAGCGCCCCGAAGTCGACGCCCGGGGCCGGCCCGCCGTGCCCGAGGACGCCGTCGGCGATCAGGTCGGTGACGCGGCCCAGCAGCAGCGGGCCGAAGGCGTTGAGGAGGATGCCGACGACACCCGCCGACAGGGCGAGAACCACGGACCGGCGGTGCGGGCGCAGCAGGGCGGCCAGCCGACGAACCGGCTGCTCCGATTCGTGGACCTTCTCCCCGTGCTCCTCCTCGCGCTTCGCTTCGTGCGCCTTTTCGCGCTCCTCTTCGGGCTCGTCAGGGACGTCCGGCGCCATGAGCGGCTTCCTCTCGGGTGCGCTGCGAGAGCGCGATCTCGCGGTACGTGGGACTGTCGCGCAGCAGCGCGTCATGGGTGCCGGTGGCGGCGATGCCGCCCTGGTCCAGGACGACGATCCGGTCGGCGTCGCGCACGGAGGCCACGCGCTGCGCAACGGTGACCACGGTGGCGCCCTCGGTGCAGGGCACGAGGGCCTTCCGCAGCGCCGCCTCCGTGCTCTGGTCGAGCGCCGAGAAGGAGTCGTCGAAGAGATAGACGGCGGGGCGGCGCAGCAGCGCCCGGGCGATCGCCAGCCGCTGGCGCTGACCGCCGGAGACGGTGGTGCCGCCCTGGGCGATCTCCGCGTCGAGGCCGCCGAGCCGGGTCACGAAGCCGTCCGCCTGGGCGACCCGCAGCGCCTCCCACAGCTCCTCGTCCGTGGCGTCCGGCCGGCCGAAGCGCAGATTCGTCGCGACGGTCCCGGCGAACAGGTACGGCCGCTGCGGCACGTAGCCCACGGCGGCGGCCAGCACCGACGGGTCCAGCTCGCGCACGTCCGTGCCGCCGATCCGCACCTCGCCCGCGGTCGCGTCGACCAGCCGCAGCATCAGGTGGAGCAGCGTGGTCTTGCCGGCGCCGGTGCTGCCGAGGACGGCGACCCGCTCACCGGGCCGCAGCGTCAGCGACAGGTCCCGCAGCACGGCGTTCTCGGCGCCCGGGTAGCGGAACTCGGCGCCCACCAGCTCGACCTGCCCGGCGGGACCCGTCATGGGCCGCGGCGCGGCGGGCGGGACGACGTCGGTCTCCGCGTCGAGGACCTCCGTGATCCGCTCCGCGCACACCCGGGCCCGCGGCACGTTCAGGAACACGAAGGCCAGCATCACCACCGACATCAGGATGAGCGACAGATAGCTGAGGAAGGCGCTGAGCGCGCCGATCCGCATGCTGCCCGAGTCGATCCGCCGGGCCCCCACCCACAGCAGCGCCAGGGTGAACAGGTTCATCAGCAGCAGCACCGACGGCAGCATCACCGCGATCAGCCGGCCCACCCCCAGGGACAGGCCGAGGAGTTCCTCGTTGGTGCGGGTGAAGCGCTCGCCCTCGTAGGCGTCGCGGGCGAAGGAGCGCACCACGCGCACCCCGGTGATCCGCTCCCGCAGCAACCGCCCGATCCGGTCCAGCGTCTGCTGGAGCCGGGCGTACAGCGCGGCCATGCGGGACAGCAGCAGACCGAAGCAGACGGCCACCACCAGCACCATCGGGACCAGGATCAGGGCCAGCGTCACGTCCTGGCGCAGCGCGAGCACCACACTGCCCAGGCACATCAGAGGGGCCGCCACGAAGATGCCGAGCCCGGACTGGGCGAGGTTCTGCACCTGCTGCACGTCGTTCACCGAACGGGTCAGCAGGGACGGGGTGCCGAACCGGCCGATCTCGCGGGCGGAGAAGTCCAGCACCCGGCGGAAGACCGCGGACCGCAGATCCCGGCCGAGAGCGGTGGAGGCGCGCGCGCCCAGGGCCGCGGCACCCAGCGCCGCGGCGATCTGCACCAGCGCCACCACCGCCATCGTCGCGCCGATGGTGCCGACACGTCCACTGTCCTCGCGGACGACGCCCTCGTCGATGAGCGCGGCACCCAGCGTCGGCAGCAGCAACGTGCCCAGGATCTGCACCAGATGCAGAACGACGAGAGTGACAACGGACCCGGTATAGGGGCGTAGTTGTGTGCGCATGAGTCTCAACAGCACGAAATGACACCCCGGTTGACGGCGGACAGGAACCGCCCGTTGGAACGGAGTCGGCCGGCACGCCGACCCGGCCATTGGAGCCCACAACGCACCCGGATTTCCCTAGTGTTCGCCCTCGCAGTGCCGGCCGCCCGGGAATTCCCTAGTAAGTTCGAGAATCGTTGACATTGACTTCCGCCGCTTGGGAACGTGCCGGTGTCTATCGTCCGGACAGCTTTCTCGAGGCCAGGTCGTCGACCGAGCGCAGCGTTTGGACGGTCTCTTCGCGGTCTGAGATGGGGATGGAATGCCCAAGCGCGCACTGATCACCGGAATTACCGGCCAGGACGGGTCCTATCTGGCGGAGCACCTGCTGGCGCAGGGGTACCAGGTGTGGGGTCTCATCCGGGGCCAGGCCAACCCGCGCAAGTCCCGGGTGAGCCGGCTCGCCTCCGAACTGTCCTTCGTGGACGGCGACCTCATGGACCAGGGCAGCCTGGTCTCGGCGGTCGACAAGGTACAGCCGGACGAGGTGTACAACCTCGGCGCGATCTCGTTCGTGCCCATGTCCTGGCAGCAGGCCGAGCTGGTCACCGAGGTGAACGGCATGGGCGTGCTGCGGGTCCTCGAGGCCATCCGCATGGTGAGCGGACTGAGCATGTCCCGCACCGCGCGTCCCGAGGGCCAGATCCGCTTCTACCAGGCGTCCTCCTCGGAGATGTTCGGCAAGGTCGCCGAGACGCCGCAGCGGGAGACCACGCTCTTCCACCCGCGCAGCCCCTACGGCGCGGCCAAGGCCTACGGCCACTTCATCACCCGCAACTACCGCGAGTCGTTCGGCATGTACGCGGTCTCCGGCATGCTGTTCAACCACGAATCGCCCCGCCGCGGCCAGGAGTTCGTGACCCGCAAGATCTCCCTCGCGGTCGCCCGCATCAAGCTGGGACTCCAGGACACCCTGGCCCTCGGCAACATGGACGCGGTCCGCGACTGGGGCTACGCCGGTGACTACGTCCGCGCCATGCACCTGATGCTCCAGCAGGACACCGCCGACGACTACGTGATCGGCACCGGGGAGATGCACACCGTGCGCGACGCGGTCCGCTTCGCCTTCGAGCACGTGGGCCTCGACTGGGAGGACCACGTCGTCGTCGACCCCGACCTCGTGCGGCCCGCCGAGGTCGAGGTGCTGTGTGCCGACAGCTCCAAGGCACAGTCCCGGTTGGGCTGGAAGCCGAGCGTCGATTTCCAGGAACTCATGCGGATGATGGTCGACGCCGACCTCTCGCTGGTTTCCCGGCAGAACGAACTCGACGACCTTCTGCTGACGCACAGCTGGTAACGGGCGAAAGCCCCTTCAGGTTCTAGGGATTTCCTGCCGGACTTCCGGCCACACTCGCCTCGTGGCTTCTCCCGTCGGGGAGAGCCATGTGGCGAGTCGGTGTTCTGCGGCACGACGCAGAGATTTCGGCGATGCGTGTACGGCCGTCGGCCGTCGGGATGGGTTGAGATGGACAACGAACAGAAGCTCCGGGATTACCTCAAGCTTGCGACGGCCGATCTCCGACGTACGCGGCGGCGCGTGAGCGAGCTGGAGTCGGCATCCCAGGAACCGATCGCCATCGTCGGCATGACCTGCCGCTACCCCGGTGGCGTCAGCAGTCCCGAGGACCTGTGGCGGATGGTGGAGGCCGGCGAGAACGGCGTCACTCCGTTCCCCACCGACCGCGGCTGGGACCTGGAGGCGCTCGCCTCCTCGCCGACCTCCCGGGGCGGATTCCTGCACGACGCGCCCGAGTTCGACGCGGACTTCTTCGGCATCTCGCCGCGCGAGGCGGTCGCCATGGACCCGCAGCAGCGGGTTGTCCTGGAGTCCGCCTGGGAGGCGTTCGAGCGCGCCGGCATCGACCCGACCTCCGTCAAGGGCAGCCGTACCGGCGTCTTCGTCGGCGCCATGGCCCAGGACTACCGGGTCGGCCCCGCCGACGGCGCCGAGGGCTTCCAGCTCACCGGCAACACCGGCAGCGTGCTGTCCGGCCGTATCTCGTACACCTTCGGCACGGTCGGTCCCGCCGTCACCGTCGACACCGCCTGCTCCTCCTCCCTGGTGGCCGTCCACCTCGCCACCCAGGCGCTGCGCGCGGGTGAGTGCACCCTCGCGCTCGCGGGCGGCGTCACCGTCATGTCCGGCCCCGGCACCTTCATCGAGATGGGCCGCCAGGGCGGACTGTCCGTCGACGGCCGCTGCCGCTCCTTCGGCGACACGGCCGACGGCACCGGCTGGGCCGAGGGCGTCGGCATCCTCGTCCTGGAGCGGCTGTCCGACGCGATCCGGGGCGGCCGCGAGATCCTCGCCGTGGTCCGCGGCACCGCCGTCAACCAGGACGGCGCCTCCAACGGGCTCACCGCCCCCAACGGCCCCTCGCAGCAGGCCGTCATCGAGCAGGCCCTCGTCAACGCCCGGCTCTCCGCGGGGGACATCGACGTCGTCGAGGCGCACGGCACCGGCACCACCCTCGGCGACCCCGTCGAGGCGCAGGCGCTGCTCGCCACCTACGGCCGGCACCGCGACGAGGACAGGCCGCTGCTGCTCGGCTCGGTGAAGTCCAACATCAGCCACACCCAGGCCGCCGCCGGTGTCGCCGGTGTCATCAAGATGGTCATGGCGATGCGGCACGGTGTGCTGCCCCGCACTCTTCTCGCCGACGAGCCGACCCGCCACGTCGACTGGTCCCAGGGCGCCGTCCGCGTCCTCACCGAGAACACCGACTGGCCCGCCACCGGCGCCCCCCGCCGCGCGGCCGTCTCCTCCTTCGGCATCAGCGGCACCAACGCCCACACCATCGTCGAGCAGGCCCCCGAGCCGGAGCCCGCCGACCCTGAGGACGATGCCCCGAGCACCCCGGCCGCCGTCACCGGCGTGCTGCCCGTGCTGCTCTCCGGCCGCAGCCCCGAGGTGCTGCGCGCCCAGGCCGCCGCCCTGCTCACCACCCTCGGCACCGGCACCCCACCCGCGCCGGCGGACCTCGCCTACTCGCTGGCCTCCACCCGCACCGCTTTCGAGCACCGGGCCGTGCTGCTCGCCTCGGACCTGCCCGAGCTGACCGAGCGGCTCACCGCGATCGCCGAGGGCACCGATCCGGCCGTCCTGGCCGACACCGTCACCGGTACCGCGAGAACCGAGACCC
Source organism: Streptomyces cyslabdanicus (assembly GCF_052663305.1). Lineage (NCBI taxonomy): Bacteria > Bacillati > Actinomycetota > Actinomycetes > Kitasatosporales > Streptomycetaceae > Streptomyces > Streptomyces cyslabdanicus. Next base: position 90,888 of record NZ_JBQRUW010000053.1, on the reverse strand, counting down.
GCCTCGCCGTGCTGTTCACCGGGCAGGGCGCCCAGCGTCTCGGCGCCGGCCGTGAACTCGCCGCCCGCTTCCCGGTGTTCGCCGCCGCCCTGGACGCCGCCCTCGACGCCTTCACCCCCCACCTGGAGGTGCCGCTGCGCGAGGTGCTGTGGGGCGAGGACGCCGCCCGCCTGGACCGCACCGAGTACGCACAGCCCGCGCTGTTCGCCGTCGAGGTCGCCCTCTACCGTCTGCTGGAGTCCTTCGAGGTCAAGCCGGACCACCTGGCCGGCCACTCGGTGGGCGAGATCGCCGCCGCGCATGTCGCCGGTGTGTTCTCCCTCGACGACGCGGCCACCCTGGTCGCCGCCCGCGGCCGTCTCATGCAGGCGCTGCCCGAGGGCGGCGCCATGGTCGCCGTGCAGGCGAGCGAGGACGAGGTCGCCCCGCTGCTCGCCGGCCACGAGGACCTGGTGTCCCTCGCCGCCGTCAACGGCCCCTCCGCCGTCGTCCTCTCCGGGGACGAGACCACCGTCACCGAGCTGGCGGCCCGCGTGGCCGCCGACGGACGCAAGACCAGCAGGCTGCGTGTCTCGCACGCCTTCCACTCGCCGCTGATGGCCCCGATGCTCGACGAGTTCCGGAGCGTCGTCGAGGGCCTCACCCTGCACAGCCCGCTGCTGCCCGTCGTCTCCGATGTCACCGGAGAGCCGGCCACCGTCGCCCAGCTCACCTCGCCCGACTACTGGGTCGACCATGTCCGCCAGGCCGTCCGCTTCGCCGACGGCGTCGACTGGCTCGCCCGGCACGGCGTCACCGCCTTCCTCGAACTCGGCCCCGACAGCGTGCTGTCCGCCATGGCACAGAACTGCCTGGACGCCGCAGGATGCGACGCCCTCACCGTGCCCGCGCTGCGCGAGGGCCGCCCCGAGGACCACACCTTCACCGCCGCCCTCGCCGCGCTGCACACCCAGGGCACCGCGCTGCACTGGGACGCCTGCTTCACCGGCACCGGAGCCCGCCGCACCGACCTGCCGACGTACACCTTCCAGCGCCGCCGCTACTGGCCGCGCACCGTCCAGGGCGGCGCCGCCGACCTGCGCTCCGTCGGACTCGGCGCCGCCCACCACCCGCTGCTGTCCGCCGCGGTCTCCCTCGCCGACTCCGAGGGCGCCCTGCTGACCGGCCGGATCTCCCTGCTCAGCCACCCGTGGCTCGCCGACCACACCGTCCGCGGCGCCACCCTGCTGCCCGGCACCGCCTTCCTGGAGCTGGCCGTCCGCGCCGGCGACGAGGTCGGCTGCGACCGCGTCGACGAACTGACCCTGGCCGCACCGCTCGTCCTGCCCGAGCAGGGCGGCGTCCAGGTGCAGCTGTGGATCGGCAACCCGGACGCGTCCGGCCGCCGCAGCGTCACCGTCTACGGCCGCCCCGACGCCGACGAGGACGCCCCCTGGACGTCCCACGCCACCGGTGTGCTCTCCGCCTCCCGCACCACCAGCGACTTCGACGCCACCGTCTGGCCCCCGGCCGATGCCGAGACCCTCCCCGTGGACGGGCTCTACGGCCGGCTCGCCGACGGCGGCTTCGGCTACGGCCCGCTCTTTAAGGGCCTCAAGGCCGCCTGGCGCCGCGGCGACGAGGTGTTCGCCGAGGTCGTGCTGCCCGAGTCCGGCCACACCGACGCGGAGTCCTTCGGTCTGCACCCCGCGCTCCTCGACTCCGCCCTGCACGCGGCGTCGTTCGTCGACCTCGACGAGCGTGCCGCCGGCGGACTGCCCTTCTCCTGGGAGGGCGTCAGCCTGCATGCGAGCGGTGCCACCACCCTGCGGGTGCGGCTGGCCCCGGCCGCCGGTGACGCCGTCGCGATCGCCGTCGCCGACGACTCCGGACAGCTCGTCCTGTCCGCCGACTCGCTGATCCTGCGCGCGGTCGCGGCCCGCGAGATCGACGCCGCCGCCGCGCTGGTCCGCGACGCCCTGTTCCGCCTCGACTGGGTGCCCGTCACGGCCGTCGCCTCCTCCGGCACCGCCGCGGCACTGGTCGGCGAGGACCCCTTCGGGCTGCGTGCCCTGCCGCAGTTCGGCGACCTCGCCGTCCACCCGGACCTCGCGGCCCTCGCCGCCGCCGACGGCGCCGTCCCGGACACCGTGCTGCTGCCGCTCACCGGCACCGGACCGGCCGCCGACCCGGTCACCGCCGCACACCGCGCCGCCACCGAGGCCCTCACCGCCGTTCAGACCTGGCTGGAGCAGGACGAGCGGTTCGCCGCCTCCCGGCTCGCCCTGGTCACCCGGGGCGCGACCACCGGCCACGACCCGGCCGCCGCCGCCGTCTGGGGTCTGGTGCGCTCCGCGCAGTCCGAGAACCCCGGCCGCTTCCTCCTCGTCGACCTCGACGCCGACCAGGACACCCCGGCCCTCCCGGCCGCCGCGCTCACCTCCGAGGAGCCGCAGCTCGCCGTGCGCGGCGAGGAGTTCCGCGCCGCCCGTCTGGTCCGTCGCCCTGCCCCCGCCATCGACGCGGTGTCCGCGTTCGGTGGGGAGGGTGCGGTGTTGGTGACGGGTGGTACCGGTGGTCTGGGTGCGGTGCTGGCGCGTCATCTGGTGGCCGAGTACGGGGTGCGTGAGCTGGTTCTGGTCAGTCGTCGTGGTGGTGCGGCGGCGGGTGCGGCCGAGCTGGTCGCGGAGCTGGCGGAGTCGGGTGCGCGGGCGACGGTGGTGGCGTGTGATGTGACGGACCGTGCGGCGGTGGCCGAGTTGGTGGCCGCGCATCCGGTGTCGGCGGTGGTGCACTCCGCCGGTGTCCTGGACGACGGCATGGTCGGCACGCTGACCCCCGAACGACTCAGCACGGTGCTCCGTCCCAAGGTGGACGCGGCCTGGAACCTCCATGAGGCCACCCGCGACCTGGACCTGAAGGCCTTTGTGCTGTTCTCGTCGGTCGCCGGCGTCCTGGGCAGCCCCGGGCAGGCCAACTACGCCGCGGGCAACGCCTTCCTGGACGCCCTCGCGGCCCACCGCCGGGCGGCCGGCCTGCCGGGTCTGTCGCTTGCCTGGGGCCCCTGGGAGCAGACCGGCGGCATGACCGGCGGTATCTCCGAGGACGACCTGCGCCGCATGGCCCGCGCCGGAACCCCGGCCCTCACCGTCGAGCAGGGCCTCGCCCTCCTCGACGCCGCCCTCGACGGCGACGACGCCGCGCTCGCCCCCGTCCGCCTGGACCTCTCCGTCCTGCGGGCCCAGGGCGAGGTGCCGCCGCTGCTGCGCTCCCTGATCCGCGGCCGCTCCCGCCGTGCCGCCGTCGCCGGGTCCGCCACCGCCGGCGGTCTCGCCCAGCGGCTGGCCCGACTGGACGCCGAAAGCCGCGACGAACTGGTCCTGGACCTGGTCCGCGGCCAGGTCGCCCTCGTCCTCGGTCACGCCACCGGAGCCGAGATCGATGCCGGCCGCGCCTTCCGTGAGCTGGGCTTCGACTCCCTCACCGCCGTCGAACTGCGCAACCGCCTGAACACGGTCACCGGACTGCGTCTGCCCGCCACCCTGGTGTTCGACTACCCGACGGTCAGCCATCTCGCCTCCTATGTCCTGGACGAGCTCCTCGGCACCGAGGTTGAGGCGGAGGTCGTGCAGCGCGGCACGGCGGCCGTGGCGGACGATCCGATCGTGATCGTGGGCATGGCCTGCCGCTATCCGGGCGGGGTCGCTTCGCCCGAGGACCTGTGGCGCCTGGTCACCGAGGGCACGGACGCCGTCTCCGGCTTCCCGGTCAACCGTGGCTGGGACGTGGAGAACCTCTACCACCCGGACCCTGACCACCCCGGCACCGCCTACACCCGTTCCGGTGGTTTCCTGCACGAGGCGGGGGAGTTCGACCCCGGCTTCTTCGGGATGAGCCCGCGTGAGGCGCTGGCGACGGACTCGCAGCAGCGTCTGCTGCTCGAGGCGTCGTGGGAGGCGATCGAGCGGGCCGGCATCGATCCGGTCGGTCTGCGGGGCAGTGCGACCGGTGTGTTCGCCGGTGTGATGTACAGCGACTACAGCGCGATGCTGGCGAGCCCCGAGTTCGAGGGTTTCCAGGGCAGCGGCAGCTCCCCGAGTCTCGCCTCGGGCCGCGTCTCCTACACGCTGGGCCTGGAGGGTCCGGCGGTCACGGTGGACACCGCGTGCTCGTCGTCGCTGGTGGCGATGCACTGGGCGATGCAGGCGCTGCGCTCGGGCGAGATCTCGCTCGCCCTGGCCGGCGGTGTGACCGTGATGTCCACGCCCGCCGTGTTCGTGGACTTCGCGCGTCAGCGGGGTCTGTCGCCCGACGGCCGCTGCAAGGCGTTCTCGGACTCGGCCGATGGTGTGGGCTGGTCCGAGGGTGTCGGCATGCTGGTGCTCGAGCGGCAGTCCGACGCGATCCGCAACGGTCACCAGATCCTCGCGGTCGTCCGTGGTTCGGCCGTCAACCAGGACGGTGCCTCCAACGGCCTGACGGCTCCGAACGGTCCGTCCCAGCAGCGGGTCATCCGCCAGGCCCTCGCCAGTGGTGGGCTCTCGGCGGGCGATGTCGATGTCGTCGAGGCGCACGGTACGGGTACGACGCTGGGTGACCCGATCGAGGCGCAGGCGCTCCTGGCGACCTACGGCCGGGACCGTGATCCGGAGCAGCCGCTGCTGCTGGGTTCGGTGAAGTCGAACATCGGTCACACCCAGGCCGCGGCCGGTGTCGCCGGTGTCATCAAGATGGTCATGGCGATGCGCCACGGCGTGCTCCCGCGCACCCTGCACGTGGATGCCCCGTCCTCGCACGTCGACTGGACCGAGGGCGCGGTCGAACTGCTCACCGAGCAGACCGCCTGGCCCGAGACCGGCCGTCCGCGTCGCGCCGCCGTGTCCTCCTTCGGCATCAGCGGCACCAATGTCCACACCGTCCTGGAGCAGGCGCCCGGCACCACCGCGCCCGCCCCGGCCGCCCCCGAGCGCACCGCCGGCGCCGTCCCGCTGCTGCTGTCCGGCCGCACCCGCGACGCCCTGCGCGCCCAGGCCGCCCGTCTGCTCACCCACCTCCAGAACCACCCCGAGCCGTCCCTCGCCGACCTCGGCCACTCCCTGGCCACCACCCGCTCCCGCTTCGAGCGCCGCGCCGCGGTGATCGCGCAGGACCGCGCAGGACTGCTCGCCTCCCTCGGCGCCCTCGCCGCCGGCCGCCCCGCCCCGGCCGTCGTCGAGGGTGAGGCCGCCGGGCGTGCCCGGGTCGCCGTGATGTTCTCCGGCCAGGGCAGCCAGCGCGCCGCCATGGGCCGCGAACTGTACGAGACCCAGCCCCGGTTCGCCGCCGCGTTCGACGAGGTGTGCGCCGCCCTCGACCCGCTGCTCGACCGGCCGCTGCGCGAGGTCGTGTTCGCCGCCGAGGGCAGCGAAGAGGCCGCGCTGCTCGACCGCACCGGCTGGACCCAGCCCGCGCTGTTCGCCGTCGAGGTCGCCCTCTACCGCCTCGTCGAGAGCTGGGGCGTCCGCGCCGACTTCGTCACCGGTCACTCCATCGGTGAGATCGCAGCCGCGCACATCGCCGGGGTGTTCACCCTCCAGGACGCCGCCCGCCTGGTCGCCGCCCGCGCCACCCTCATGGAGGCGCTGCCGTCCGGCGGCGCCATGATCGCCGTCCAGGCCACCGAGGACGAGGTCGCCCCGCTGCTCGGCGAGGGCCTGTCCGTCGCCGCCGTCAACGGCCCCACCTCCGTGGTCGTCTCCGGCGACGAGGACGCCGCCGTGGAGCTCGCCGCCGAGTTCTCCGGGCGAGGGCGCCGCACCAAGCGTCTACGGGTGAGCCATGCCTTCCACTCGCCGCACATGGACGCCATGCTCGACGCGTTCCGCACGGTCGCCGAGACGCTGTCCTACGCCGCCCCCCGCATCCCGCTGGTCTCCGACCTGACGGGCCGCAGGGCCGACGACGCCGAGGTGCGCACCGCGGACTACTGGGTGCGCCATGTCCGTGAGGCCGTACGGTTCGCCGACTGCGTCCGCACCCTGCGCGACGCCGGCGCCACCCTCTTCCTCGAACTCGGCCCCGACGGACTGCTGACCGCCATGGCCGAGGACACCCTCGGCGACGAGCGTTACGATCACAACACCGCACTCGTCCCGCTGCTGCGCGCCGACCGCCCCGAGGAGAGCGCCGCCGCCACCGCCGCGGCCCGCCTCCAGATCCACGGCGTCGACCTCGACTGGACCGCGTATCTGGCCGGCACCGGCGCCCGCCGTGTCGACCTGCCGACCTACGCCTTCCAGCACGCCCACTACTGGCCGCAGCTGCCCTCCGCCGCGCCCTCCTCGGCCGGCGACCCGGCCGACCAGCAGCTGTGGGCCGCCGTCGAGCGCGGCGACGCCGCCGAACTCGCCGCCGTCCTCGGCCTCGACGAGGACAGCCTCACCCCGCTGGACTCCCTGCTGCCCGCGCTCAGCTCCTGGCGCCGCGGCAACCAGGAGAAGGCGCTCCTCGACACGCTGCGCTACCGCGTCGAGTGGACCCGGCTGAGCAAGCCCGCCGCACCCGTCCTCGACGGCACCTGGCTGCTGGTCTCCTCCGACGCCACCGCCGACGACGAGACCGAACTGCTCGACGGCCTCGCCGAGGCGCTCGGCGCGCACGGCGCCCGGGTCCGCCGCCTCGTCCTGGACGCCGACTGCGCCGACCGGGCCGTGCTCGGCGCCCGCCTCGCCGACACCGAGAACGCCGACACCACCGCCCAGGTGCTGTCCGTGCTGCCGCTCGACGAGCGCCCCGCCGACGGCCCCGCCGGCTTCACCCAGGGCCTCGCCCTGACCATCTCCCTCGTCCAGGCCCTCGCCGACACCGGCGCCCGCGGCCGGCTGTGGACCGCCACCCGTGGCGCCGTCTCCACCGGCCCCGCCGACCCGGTCACCCACCCCGCCCAGGCCACCGCCTGGGGCATGGGCCGCGGTGTCGCCCTGGAACACCCCCGCCTGTGGGGCGGCCTCGTCGACCTCCCGGCCGACTTCGACCGTGGCGCCGGACAGCGCCTCGCCGAGGTCCTCGCGGTCAAGGACGCCCCCGACGGCGAGGACCAGGTCGCCCTGCGCGCCACCGGTGTGCACGGCCGCCGCCTGGTCCGCCACATCGTCGACGAGCTGCCCTCCGCCGACCAGTTCACCGCCTCCGGAAGCGTCCTGATCACCGGCGGCACCGGCGGCCTCGGCGCCGAGACCGCCCGCTGGCTGGCCCGCTCCGGCGCCGCCCACCTGGTCCTCACCAGCCGCCGCGGCCCCGACGCCCCCGGCGCCGACGAACTCCGTGCCGAACTCGAGCAGTTGGGTGCGAGCGTCTCCCTGGTGGCCTGCGACGTCGCCGACCGGGACGCCCTCGCCGCCGTCCTCGACGGACTGCCCGCCGACCAGCCCCTCACCGGTGTGGTGCACACCGCGGGCGTCGGCCACTACGGCCCGCTGGACGCGCTGACGCCCGCCGAGTTCGCCGGCCTCACCGCCGCCAAGCTGGCCGGCGCCGCCCACCTCGACGACCTCCTCGGCGACCGCGAACTGGACTTCTTCATCCTGTTCGGCTCCATCGCCGGCGTCTGGGGCAGCGGCGACCAGAGCGCCTACGGCGCCGCCAACGCCTACCTCGACGCCCTCGCCCTGGCCCGCCGCGCCCGCGGCCTCGCCGCGACCTCCATCGCCTGGGGCCCCTGGGGCGGCACCGGCATGGCCGCCGACGACGCCGTCTCCGGCACCCTGCGACGCCAGGGCCTCGGCCTGCTCGACCCCGCGCCCGCCCTCGCCGAGATGCGCCGCGCCGTGGTCCGCCAGGACGTCAATGTCACCGTCGCGGACGTCGACTGGACCCGCTACGCCCCGCTGTTCACCTCCGCCCGGCCCAGCGCCCTCATCAGCGACCTGCCCGAGGTCCGCGCCCTGGCCGCCGAGAACGCCCCCGCCGACACCGGCGACGCCTCCGAGGTCGTCCAGCGGGTCCGCTCGCTGTCGGAGCCGGAGCAACTGCGCCTGCTCACCGACCTGGTGCGCACCGAGGCCGCGACCGTGCTCGGTCACTCCTCCGCCGGCGCCGTGCCGGAGGACCGTGCCTTCCGCGAGATCGGCTTCGACTCGCTGACCGCCGTCGAACTGCGCAAGCACCTCGGCGCCGCCACCGGCCTCTCGCTGCCGAGCACCATGGTGTTCGACTACCCGACCCCGCTGGAGCTGGCCCAGTACCTGCGGGCCGAGATGGTCGGCTCCGTCCTGGAGGTCGCGGGCCCCGTCGCCACCGGCGGCACCGACGACGAACCCATCGCCATCATCGGCATGAGCTGCCGCTACCCCGGCGGGGTCAGCTCCCCCGAGCAGCTGTGGGACCTGGTGCTCTCCGGCACCGACGCGATCACCGACTTCCCGGTCAACCGCGGCTGGAACACCGCCGGGCTCTACGACCCGGACCCCGACCACCCCGGCACCACCTACTCCACGCAGGGCGGCTTCCTGCACGAGGCCGACGAGTTCGACCCCATGTTCTTCGGCATCTCGCCCCGCGAGGCGCTGGTCATGGACCCGCAGCAGCGGCTCCTCCTGGAGACCACCTGGGAGGCATTCGAACGCGCCGGACTCACCCCCGACACCCTCCGGGGCAGCCTGACCGGCACCTTCATCGGCTCCAGCTACCAGGAGTACGGCATGGGCGCCGGCGACGGCGCCGAGGGCCACCTGGTCACCGGCACCAGCCCCAGCGTGCTCTCCGGCCGCCTCGCCTATGTCTTCGGCCTGGAGGGCCCGGCGGTCACCGTCGACACCGCCTGCTCCTCCTCGCTGGTCGCGCTGCACCTGGCCTGCCAGGCGCTGCGCAACGGCGAGAGCAACCTCGCGGTCGCGGGCGGCGCCACCGTCATGACCACCCCCAACGCGTTCGTGGCGTTCAGCCGGCAGCGCGCCCTCGCCCAGGACGGCCGGTGCAAGGCGTTCTCCGAGAGCGCCGACGGCATGACCCTCGCCGAAGGTGTCGGCATCGTCCTCGTCGAGCGGCTCTCCGACGCCCGCCGCAACGGCCACCCGGTGCTCGCCGTGATCCGCGGCTCCGCCATCAACCAGGACGGCGCCTCCAACGGCCTCAGCGCCCCCAACGGCCCCTCCCAGCAGCGAGTCATCCGCCAGGCCCTGGCCAACGCCCGGGTCGCCCCCGGCGAGATCGACCTCCTGGAGGCCCACGGCACCGGCACCCCGCTCGGCGACCCCATCGAGGCACAGGCCCTCTTCGCCACCTACGGCCGCACCCGTACCCCCGAGACCGCGCTGCTGCTCGGCTCGGTGAAGTCGAACATCGGGCACTCCCAGTCCGCCGCCGGTGTCGCGAGCATCATCAAGATGGTCATGGCGCTGCGCCACGGGGTGATGCCCCAGACCCTGCACGCCGACGAGCCCTCCAGCCACGTCGACTGGAGCCCGGGCACCGTACGGCTGCTCGGCGAGAACACCGACTGGCCGCAGACGGGCCGTCCGCGCCGGGCCGCGGTGTCCTCGTTCGGCATCAGCGGTACCAACGCCCACATCATCCTGGAGCAGGAGACCGAGGCGCCCGCCGCCGAGGACGAGCAGCCCGCCCCGGCGCCCGTGCCGGTCGCCGCCGGTGTGGTGCCGTGGCTGCTGTCCGCCCGTGGCGCCGCCGCGCTGCGCGAGCAGGCCGACCGCCTCCTCACCCACCTCGTGACCGCCGCCCCGGCGGCCCGCCCGATCGACATCGGTCTGTCCCTCGCCACCTCCCGCGCGCTCTTCGAGCACCGCGCCGTGGTCGTGCCGCCCGCCGGCACCGACCCGCTGGAGGCGCTGCGCGCCGTCGCCGCCGACGGACCCTCGGGCGTCGTCGCCCGCGGTGTCGCGGACGTCGCGGGCCGCACCGTCTTCGTCTTCCCCGGCCAGGGCTCCCAGTGGATGGGCATGGGTGCCCGACTCCTCGACGAATCACCGGTGTTCGCCGAGCGCATCGCCGAATGCGCCGCCGCCCTCGCCGAGTTCACCGACTGGAACCTCATCGACGTCCTGCGGGGCGCCGAGGGCGCCCCGACGCTGGAGCGCGTCGACGTCGTCCAGCCCGCCTCGTTCGCCGTGATGGTCTCCCTGGCCGCCGTGTGGCGGGCCCAGGGTGTCGAACCCGACGCGGTGGTCGGCCACTCGCAGGGCGAGATCGCCGCCGCCGTGGTCTCCGGCGCCCTGTCGCTGCGTGACGGTGCCCGGGTCGTGACGCTGCGCAGCCAGGCCATCGGCCGGACGCTGGCCGGGCGTGGCGGGATGATGTCGGTGGCGCTGCCGGTCGCCGATGTGGAGGCCCGTCTGGAGGCGTTCGAGGGACGGGTGTCCGTCGCCGCCGAGAACGGCCCCCGCTCCTCCGTCGTCGCGGGCGAGCCGGAGGCCCTGGACGAACTGCACGCGCAGCTCACCGCCGAGGAGATCCGGGCCCGCCGGATCGCCGTGGACTACGCCTCGCACTCCCCCCATGTCGAGGACCTGCACGACGAGATCCTCGCGCTGCTGGCCGAGGTCGCGCCGCGGACGTCCGAGATCCCGTTCTTCTCGACCGTCACCGGCGACTGGCTCGACACCACCGTCATGGACGCCGCGTACTGGTACCGCAGCCTGCGCGGACGGGTGCTGTTCGCGGACGCCATCCGCGACCTGATCGCCGCCGACCACCGTGCCTTCATCGAGGTCAGCTCCCACCCGGTGCTCGCCATGTCCGTCCAGGACATGATCGACGACGCCGGAGTGGTGGGTGTCGCCTCCGGCACCCTGCGCCGCGACAACGGTGGCTTGGACCGCTTCCTGCTGTCCGCCGCCGAGGTGTTCGTGCGCGGTGTCCAGGTCGACTGGGCCGCCGTGTTCGAGGGGACCGGTGCGTCCCGGGTCGACCTGCCCACCTACGCCTTCCAGCACGAGAACCTGTGGGCCATGGCCGCCGCCCCGGAGGCCGTCACCGCGGCCGACCCCGAGGACGCCGCGTTCTGGACCGCCGTCGAGGACGGGGACGTCTCCGCCCTCACCGCGGCCCTCGGCACCGACGAGGACTCCGTCGCCGCCGTGCTGCCCGCGCTGTCCTCCTGGCGCCGGGCCCGCAAGGAGCGCTCCACCGTCGACTCCTGGCGCTACCGCCCCACCTGGAAGCCCGTCACCAAGCTCCCGCAGCGCACCCTGGACGGCACCTGGCTGCTGGTGTCCGCCGACGGCGTCGACGACACCGACGTCGCCGAGGCGCTGGAGACGGGCGGCGCCCAGGTGCGCCGGCTCGTCCTCGACGAGAGCTGCACCGACCGCGCCGTGCTGCGCGAGCGCCTCACCGACACCGACGGCCTCACCGGCATCGTCTCCGTCCTCGCGGGCGCCGAGCGGACCGGTGCCGTCCCCGGCACCGGACTCGTCCTCGGGGTCGCCCTCACCGTCGCCCTCGTCCAGGCGCTCGGCGACGCCGGCATCGAGACCCCGCTGTGGGCGCTGACCCGCGGCGCCGTCTCCACCGGCCGCTCCGACAAGGTCACCGCGCCCGTCCAGGCCCAGGTGGCCGGCATCGGCTGGACCGCCGCGCTGGAGTGCCCGGGACGCTGGGGCGGTGTCGTCGACCTGCCCGAGACGCTGGACGCCCGCGCCGGCCAGCGGCTCGCCGCCGTCCTCGCCGGCGCGCTCGGCGACGACGACCAGATCGCCCTGCGCTCCTCCGGCGTCTTCACCCGCCGTATCGTCCGCGCCGACGCCGCCCCCGACGGCTCCGCCCGCGACTGGAAGCCGCGCGGCACCACCCTGGTCACCGGCGGCTCCGGCACCCTCGCCCCGCACCTGGCGCGCTGGCTCGCCGAGCAGGGCGCCGAGCACCTGGTCCTGGTCAGCCGGCGCGGCCCCGAGGCGCCCGGCGCCGCCGAACTCCGCGCCGAGCTGGAGGAACGCGGCACCGAGACGACCCTCGCCGCCTGCGACATCACCGACCGCGACGCCGTCGCCGCCCTCCTCGAAAGCCTGAAGGCCGAGGGCCGCACCGTCCGCACGGTCGTGCACACCGCGGCCACCATCGAACTGCACACCCTCGACGCCACCACCCTCGACGACTTCGACCGCGTTCTCGCCGCCAAGGTCACCGGCGCGCAGATCCTCGACGAACTCCTCGACGACGAGGAACTGGACGACTTCGTCCTGTACTCCTCCACCGCCGGCATGTGGGGCAGCGGCGCGCACGCCGCGTATGTCGCGGGCAACGCCTATCTGGCCGCCCTCGCCGAGCACCGGCGCGCCCGCGGCCTGACCGCCCTGTCGCTGTCCTGGGGCATCTGGGCCGACGACCTCCAGCTCGGCCGCGTCGACCCGCAGATGATCCGCCGCAGCGGCCTGGAGTTCATGGACCCGCAGCTCGCGCTGAGCGGCCTCAAGCGGGCCCTCGACGACGACGAGCAGGTCATCGCGGTCGCCGACGTCGACTGGGAGACGTACCACCCCGTCTACACCTCGGCCCGGCCCACCCCGCTGTTCGACGAGGTCCCCGAGGTGCAGCAGCTCACCGCCGCTGCCGCGCAGAGCGCCGGGGACCCCGCCCGGGGCGAGTTCGCCGCCGCGCTGCTGGCCCTGCCCGCCGCCGAACAGCACCGCAAGCTGCTGGAGACCGTCCGCACCGAGGCCGCCTCCGTGCTCGGCCTGTCCTCCGCCGACGACCTCACCGACCAGCGGGCCTTCCGCGACGTCGGCTTCGACTCGCTGACCGCCGTCGGGCTGCGCAACCGGCTCGCGTCCGTCACCGGGCTGACGCTGCCGTCCACGATGGTCTTCGACTACCCGAACCCGGCCGCCCTGGCCGGCTTCCTCCACTCCGAACTGGCCGACGTCCACTCCGCGGGCGCCGTCGCCGTCACCGCCGGAGCGCCCGTCGACGACGACCCGATCGCCATCGTCGGCATGAGCTGCCGCTACCCCGGCGGCATCACCTCCGCCGAGCAGCTGTGGCGGGTCTCGCTGGAGGAGGTCGACGCGGTCTCCGTCTTCCCGGCCGACCGCGGCTGGGACGCCGAGGTCCTCTACGACCCCGACCCGGACGCCTCCGGCCGCACCTACTCGGTCCAGGGCGGCTTCCTGCGCGACGTCGCCGACTTCGACCCCGGCTTCTTCGGCATCTCGCCCCGCGAGGCCCTCTCGATGGACCCGCAGCAGCGCCTGCTCCTCGAGACGGCCTGGGAGGTCTTCGAGAACGCCGGCCTCGACCCGGTCGCCCAGCGCGGCAGCCTCACCGGCACCTTCATCGGCGCCAGCTACCAGGACTACGGCGCCGCCGTGCCCGGCAGCGAGGGCTCCGAGGGCCATATGATCACCGGCTCGCTGCCCAGCGTGCTGTCCGGCCGAGTCTCCTACCTCTTCGGCCTCGAGGGCCCGGCCGTCACTCTCGACACCGCGTGCTCGTCCTCGCTGGTGGCGATCCACCTGGCCTGCCAGTCGCTGCGCAACGGAGAGAGCACCCTCGCCCTCGCCGGCGGTGCCAGCATCATGTCCACCCCCATGTCGTTCATCGGCTTCAGCCGGCAGCGGGCCCTCGCCGAGGACGGCCGCTGCAAGGCGTACGCCGAGGGCGCCGACGGCATGACCCTCGCCGAGGGCGTCGGCCTGATCCTGCTGGAGCGACTCTCCGACGCCCGCCGCAACGGCCACGAGGTCCTCGCCGTCATCCGCGGCTCCGCCGTGAACCAGGACGGCGCCTCCAACGGACTGACCGCCCCCAACGGCCCCTCCCAGCAGCGCGTCATCCGCCAGGCCCTCGCCAACGCGGGCGTCGAGGCGAACGACATCGACGTCCTGGAGGGCCACGGCACCGGCACCGCCCTCGGCGACCCGATCGAGGCGCAGGCCCTGTTCGCCACCTACGGCAAGGACCGCGACCCCGAGCGGCCCGTGCTGCTCGGCTCGGTGAAGTCCAACATCGGCCACACCCAGATGGCCTCCGGCGTCGCCAGCATCATCAAGCTGGTCCACGCCCTCCGGGAGGGCGTCGCCCCCAAGTCGCTCCACATCGACCAGCCGTCCACCCATGTCGACTGGTCCTCCGGCACCATCCAGCTGCTCACCGAGCGCACCGAATGGCCCGAGACCGGCCGTCCGCGCCGCGCCGCGGTGTCGTCCTTCGGCCTCAGCGGCACCAATGTCCACACCGTCCTGGAGCAGGCCCCCGCCGCCGACGCCCCGGCCGCCGAGGACACCCCCGCACCGCGGGACGCCCTGGTGCCCGTGCTCGTCTCCGGACGCGGTGAGGCGGCCCTGCGCGCCCAGGCCGGAGCCCTGCTGGAGCTGCTGGCCGAGCGCCCCGGCATCCACCCGACCGATCTGGCGTTCTCCCTCGCCACCTCGCGCGCCGCCCTCGAGCACCGCGCCGCGGTCGTCGCCGACGACCACGAGACACTGGTGCGCGGTCTGACCGCACTGCGCGACGCACTGCCCGGCGCCGGACTCGTCCAGGGCCGCACCGGCCGCGGACGCACCGCCTTCCTGTTCACCGGACAGGGCAGCCAGCGCCTCGGCATGGGCCGCGAACTCTACGAGCGCCACCCGGTGTTCGCCGACGCCCTGGACGCGGTCCTCGCCCGGATCGACGGCACCACCGAACGCCCCCTGCGTGACGTGCTGTTCGCCGCCGAGGGCTCCGAGGACGCCGCCCTGCTCGACCGCACCGGCTACGCACAGCCCGCGCTGTTCGCCCTCGAAGTGGCGCTGTTCCGGCTGCTGGAGTCGTGGGGCGTCACCCCCGACTACCTGGCCGGGCACTCCGTCGGTGAGATCGCCGCCGCGCATGTCGCCGGCGTCCTCGACCTCGACGACGCGTGCACCCTGGTGGCCGCCCGCGGCCGGCTGATGCAGGCCCTGCCCGAGGGCGGCGCGATGGTCGCCCTGGAGGCCGCCGAGGACGAGGTGCTGCCGCACCTGGAGGGCCTCACCGACCAGGTCTCCGTGGCCGCCGTCAACGGGCCCCGGTCCGTCGTCGTCGCCGGCGAGGAGGAGCCCGTGCTCGCCCTCGCCGCGCACTTCGCCGAACAGGGGCGCCGCACCAAGCGTCTGCGGGTGAGCCATGCCTTCCACTCGCCGCTCATGGACCCGATGCTGGACGACTTCGCCGCCGTGGCCCGTACCCTCACGTACCACGCGCCGTCGATCCCGTTCGTCTCCCATGTGACCGGCACCCTGGCCGCCCCCGAGCAGGTGTGCACCGCCGACTACTGGGTCTCCCACGTCCGCTCCGCCGTGCGCTTCGCCGACGGCATCGGCTGGCTGTCCACCCAGGGCGGCGTCCAGACCTTCCTGGAGCTCGGCCCCGACGGTGTGCTCAGCGGCATGGCCCGCGAGAGCCTCACCGACGCCTCCCGCACCGCGCTGCTGCCCACCCTGCGCGGCGACCGCCCGGAGGAGCAGGCCCTGGTCACCGCCGTCGCCGCGGCCCACGCCCATGGCTTCGACGTCGACTGGACCGCCTGGTTCCAGGGCAGCGGCGCCCGCCGGGTGGCCCTGCCCACCTACGCCTTCCAGCGCGAGCGCTACTGGCCCGACACCACCGCGGCCGGCATCACCGCCCCCGCCCCCGGCTCCGCACTGGACGCCGAGTTCTGGGCCGCGGTGGAACACGCCGACGTCGCCTCCCTCACCGCTTCCCTGGGCCTGGACGACGCGACCGTCACCGCGATGGTCCCGGCGCTCACCGCCTGGCGGCAGCGCCGCGGCGAACAGTCCGCGCTCGACTCCTGGCGCTACCGCGTCACCTGGAAGCCGCGCGGCGGCGCCCCCGGTGCCGCACCCACCGGACGCTGGCTCGTCCTGGTCCCGGCCGAGCACCGCGACGAGGCCACCGCCGCCTGGGCCGCCGATGTCGAGGCCGCCCTCGCCACCGCCACCGTCCGCGTGGAGGTCACCGGCACCGATCGCGCCGCCCTCGCCGCCCGGCTCACCGAGGCCGCCGACGGCGACACCTTCCAGGGCGTGCTGTCGCTGCTGGCGCTCGCGCCCGGCGACGCCGGACACCCCGGCGCCCCGGCCGCGCTCACCCTCACCGCCACCGCCCTCCAGGCGCTCGGCGACGCCCGCATCGACGCCCCGCTGTGGAACATCACCCGCGGAGCCGTCGCGGTCGGCCGCTCCGAGCAGGTCACGGCACCCGAACAGGCCGCCGTATGGGGCCTGTTCCGGGCCGCCGCCCTCGAACTGCCCGCCCGCGTCGGCGGCAGCGTCGACCTCCCGGAGGACCTCGACACCCAGGCCGCCCGACGACTGCGCGGGATCCTGGCCGCCGGAGACGGCGAGGACGCCGTCGCCGTCCGCGCCAGCGGCGTCTTCCTGCGCCGGCTCGCCCACAGCCCCGCCGCCGACACCGTCGGCTCCGCCTTCGACCCGGCGGCCGGCACCGTGCTGATCACCGGTGGCACCGGTGGCATCGGCGGACACCTCGCCCGCCGCCTCGCCCGCGACGGCGCCGCCCATCTGCTGCTCACCAGCCGCCGCGGCCCCGACGCCCCCGGCGCCGACGAACTCCGCGCCGAACTGGAGGAGTCGGGCGCCCGCGTCACCGTCGCCGCCTGCGACGCCGCCGACCGCGACGCGCTCGCCGCACTCCTCGCCACGGTGCCCGAGGACGCGCCGCTCACCGCCGTCTTCCACACCGCGGGCGTCGTCGACGACCATGTGGTGGACGAGCTGACCCCGGAGAGCTTCGCCACTGTCCTGCACGCCAAGACGGTCGCCGCCCGCCATCTGCACGACCTCACCGCCGGCCACGACCTCGCCGCGTTCGTCCTGTTCTCCTCGACCGCCGGCCTCATCGGCGCCGCCGGACAGGGCAACTACGCCGCCGCCAACTCCCAGCTCGACGCCCTTGCCGAGCAGCGCCGCGCCCAGGGCCTGCCCGCCCTGTCCGTGGCCTGGGGCCCCTGGGCCGGCTCCGGCATGGTCGCCGACGCCGCCGAGATCGCCGCCCGGGTCCGCCGCGGCGGATTCGAACCGCTCGACCCCGCCTCCGGTGTCGCCGCGCTGCTGCGCGCCGTCGACAACGGCGACACCTCCGTCGCCGTCGCCGACATCGACTGGGAACGCTTCCTGCGCGCCTTCGCGTCGGCCCGCCCGCTGCCGCTCGTCGCCGACCTCCCGGAGACGGCGGGCGCCAACGCCCCGGCGGCGGCCGCCGGTACCGGCTCAGGTCTGCGCGAGCAGCTCGCCGGCCTGCCCGCCGAGGAGCGCCCCGCACATGTCCTCGATCTGCTGCGCACCCAGGTGGCGGCCGTCCTCGGCCACTCCGACGCCCGCACCGTCGACGACGACCTGGCCTTCCGCGACCTCGGCTTCGACTCGCTCACCGTCCTGGAGCTGCGCAATGCGCTCAACGCCCTCACCGGCCTGAGCCTGCCCGCCTCCCTCGTCTACGACCACCCCACCCCGCGCGAGATGGCGGACTTCCTGCTCGCCGAACTCCTCGGCTCGCTCCCGGAGTCCACCGCCCAGGCGGTCGCCACCCGGGCCGTCGACGAGGACCCGATCGCGGTCGTCGGCCTCGCCTGCCGCTTCCCCGGCGGTGTCACCACGCCCGAGGAGCTGTGGGGGCTGCTGACCGAGGGCCGCGACGGCATCACCGGCTTCCCCGACGACCGCAACTGGGACATCGCGGCCCTCGGCGCCGGCGCCTCCGACACCCTGCACGGCGGATTCCTCGCCCAGGTCGCCGACTTCGACGCCCGCTTCTTCGGCATCTCGCCCCGCGAGGCGCTCGCCATGGACCCGCAGCAGCGACTGCTGCTCGAGACCACCTGGGAGGCCCTGGAGCGGGCCGGCATCGACCCGGCCGCGCTGCGCGGCTCCACCACCGGTGTGTTCGTCGGCACCAACGGCCAGGACTACCCCAACCTGCTGCGCCGCTCGACCTCGGACGTCTCCGGCTATGTCGCCACCGGCAACACCGCCAGCGTGATGTCCGGCCGCCTCTCCTACGCCCTCGGCCTGGAGGGCCCCGCGGTCACCATCGACACCGCCTGCTCCTCCTCGCTGGTCGCCCTGCACTGGGCGGGCCGCGCGCTGAGCGCCGGCGAGTGCGACCTCGTCGTCGCGGGCGGCGTCTCGGTGATGTCGACCCCCGACTCCTTCGTCGAGTTCAGCACCCAGGGCGGCCTGGCCCCCGACGGCCACTGCAAGCCGTTCTCCGACGACGCCGACGGCACCGCCTGGTCCGAGGGCGTCGGCATCCTGGTCCTGGAGCGGCTCTCCGACGCGATCCGCAACGGCCACGAGGTGCGCGGCATCATCCGCGGCACCGCCGTCAACCAGGACGGCGCCTCCAACGGTCTGACCGCCCCCAACGGCCCGTCCCAGCAGCGCGTCATCCGCCAGGCCCTCGCGGACGCCCGTCTCGCGCCGTCCGAGATCGACGCGGTCGAGGCGCACGGCACCGGCACCACCCTCGGCGACCCGATCGAGGCGCAGGCCCTGCTGAACACCTACGGCCCGGGCCGGGACACCGACCAGCCGCTGCTGCTCGGCACCGTCAAGTCCAACATCGGCCACACCCAGGCCGCCGCGGGCGTCGCGGGCGTCATCAAGATGCTGCTGGCGATGCAGCACGGCACCCTGCCGCGCACCCTGCACGTCACCAGCCCCACCAGCCATGTCGACTGGAGCAGCGGCGCGGTGTCGCTGCTCACCGAGGAGCGCGACTGGCCCGAGACCGGACGGCCGAGGCGCGCCGGTGTCTCCGCCTTCGGCGTCAGCGGCACCAATGCGCATGTCATCGTGGAGCAGGCTCCCAGCGACGAGCCCGTGGTCGCGCCCACCGACGAGCCCGCCCCCGCCGCCGAGGTCACCACCGTCCCGTGGATCGTCTCCGGCCGCAGCCGTGAGGCCCTTCAGGACCAGGTCGACCGGCTCACCGCGTACGCCGCCGCCCACCCGGAGCTCTCCCCGCTGGACGTCGGCCGCTCCCTGGCCACCGACCGCACCCTCTTCCCGCACCGCGCCGTGCTCCTCGCCGGCCCGGACGGGGTGCGGGAGGCGGCCCGCGCCGTCGCGTCCCGCACCCGGGGCCGTACCGCCTTCCTGTTCTCCGGCCAGGGCGCCCAGCGCGCCCTGATGGGCCGCGAACTCTACGAGCGGTACCCGGCGTTCGCCGACGCCCTGGACACGGTCCTCGCACAGTTCGACACCGCGCTGGACTTCTCGCTGCGGGACGTCCTGTTCGCCGACCCGGGCACGCCCGACGCCGAGCGTCTGAACGAGACCGGCTGGACCCAGCCCGCGCTGTTCGCCGTCGAGGTCGCCCTCCACCGCCTCCTCGAGTCGTGGGGCCTGACCCCCGACCAGGTCGCCGGTCACTCCATCGGTGAGATCGCGGCCGCGCATGTCGCCGGGGTGTTCTCGCTGGAGGACGCGTGTGCGCTGGTCGCCGCCCGCGCCTCCCTGATGCAGGAGCTGCCGCGGGGCGGTGCGATGCTCGCGGTGCGCGCCACCGAGGAAGAGGTCGCCCCGCATCTGACGGAACGGGTGTCGATCGCGGCGGTCAACGGGCCTTCGGCGGTGGTCGTCGCCGGTGACGAGGACGAAGTCGCCGCGATCGCCGCGCACTTCGAGGCGCAGGACCGCAAGACCACCCGGCTGCGGGTGAGCCATGCCTTCCACTCGCCGCTCATGGACCCGATGCTCGCCGACTTCGCCCGGGTCGCCGAGTCCCTCACCTACCACGAGCCCGGCATCCCGCTGGTCTCCACGGTGACCGGCGCCCCCGCCGGAGCCGAACTCCTCACCCCCGGCTACTGGGTGCGGCACGTCCGGGAGACCGTACGGTTCGCCGACGGGGTCCGGGCGCTGCGCGAGGACGGTGTCACCACCTTCGTCGAGATCGGTCCGGACGGACAGCTCACCGCCGCCGCCCAGCAGACTCTGGACGCGTCCGCCGACGAGGCACCCGCCACCGTCGTCGCGCTCCAGCGCCGCGACCGCTCCGAGGAGACCACCCTCCTGGAGGGCCTGGCCACCCTGCACACCCAGGGCGCCGGACCCGACTGGACCGCCTGGTTCGCCGGCACCGGCGGGCACCGCGTCGAACTGCCGACGTACGCCTTCCAGCGCGAGCGCTACTGGCCCGAGCCCGCCGCGCCCGGCACCACCGGCGTCCAGGACCCCGTCGACGCCGCCTTCTGGGCCGCCGTCGAGCGGGAGGACCTGGAGAGCCTCACGGCCTCCCTGGGCCTGGACGGCGACACCGTCACCACGATGGTGCCCGCGCTGTCCGCCTGGCGCCGCCGCACCGACGCCCGCTCCACCGCCCGCGACTGGCGCTACCACGAGAGCTGGACCGCGCTCGGCACCCCGGCGCACCCCGCGGGGGTCGGCCGCGTCCTGGCCCTGGTGCCCGCCGAACACGCCGGCACGGACTGGGCGGAGACCCTGGTCGCCGCCCTGGGCGCCGACCCGCTCGTCGTGGACGAGACCTCCGGTTCCCTCGCCAGGGAACTCGCGGACCTCGACCCGGCCGGCTGGACCGTCGTGGTCTCGCTGCTCGCCGCGGGCACCGGCACCCTGCCGGTCCCCGACGCCGCACCGGCCGCCGTCCTGGAGGCCCTCGAGGCCGTCGGCGTCGACGCCCCGCTGTGGTGCGTCACCCGCGGCGCCGTCTCCGTCGCCGGGGAGGCACCCGCCGCCGTCGGCCAGGCCGCCCTCTGGGGCATGGGCCGGGTCGCCGCACTCGAGCACCCTGAGCGCTTCGGCGGCCTCGCCGACCTCGCGCCCGACGCCGACGCCGCCACCGCGGCCCTGCTCGCCGCCCACCTGACCGAGCCCGGCACCGAGGACCAGATCGCCGTCCGCGCCGCCGGTCTCTTCGGCCGCCGCCTGGTGCGCACCGCCGTCGCCCCCGGCGACTCCGGATGGCGCCCGCACGGCACCGTCCTCGTCGTCGGCGGCACCCGCACCATGGGCGCCCGCGCCGCCCGCTGGCTCGCCCGCGAGGGCGCCGCCCGCCTGGTGCTGACCACCTCCCCGGCCGACGACGCCACCGACACCGAGGAGCTGAGGGCCGAACTCGGCCGGCTCGGCGCCGAGGTCACCGTCGCCCCGTACGACGGCGGAGACCGGGACGCGACCCGCGCCCTCCTGGACGGACTGACCGGCCTCACCGCGGTCGTGTACGCCGACGACACCCCGGCGGACGGCCCGGCCGCCGCCCTCGCCCCGGTGGACACCCTCGCCGAGGCCGTCACCGGCCGCTCCCTGGACGCGTTCGTCCTCTTCGGCTCCGTCGCCGGGGTCTGGGGCGTGCGCGGCCGGACCGACGAGGCCGCGAGCGGCGCCTATGTGGACGCCCTCGCCCGCGCCCTGCGCGCCGAGGGGACGCCCGCGCTGGCCGTCTCCTGGAACGCCTGGGCCGAGCTCACCGACCCGTCGACCACCGCCCATCTGCGGATGAACGGCCTGCCGGTGATGGACGCCGACGCCGCCCTGACCGCCCTCGCCGGTGCCGTCGCCGACGGCTCCGCCGCGGTCACCGTCGCCGACGTCCGCTGGGACACCTTCGCCCCGGCGCACCACGAGGCCAGGACCACCGCGCTGTTCGACGGCCTGCCCGAGGCCAGGACCGCCCTCGCCGGCGCGGCCCGCGACCGTGCCGAGGGGGCCACCGCCTCCGACGGCTACGGCCGGTGGCTCCTGGAGCAGCCCGCCGCCGACCGGGACGACATCCTGCTCGCCCTGGTCAGCGAGAAGGCCGCCCTGGTCCTCGGCCACGCGGACACCACGCTCGTCGAACCCGACCTGCCCTTCCGGGACCTCGGCTTCGACTCGCTGACCGCCGTGGACCTGCGCAACCAGCTCACCGCCGCCACCGGCATCACGCTGCCCGCGACCCTGGTCTTCGACCACCCCAACCCCGCGGCGCTCGCCGCACACCTGCGCACCGAACTGCTCGGCGGCGCCACGGACACCGCCGCCCCGGTGGCCGCGCCCGCCGCCACCGGCGACGACCCGATCGTCATCGTCGGCATGGCCTGCCGCTTCCCCGGAGGCGTCAACTCGCCCGAGGACCTGTGGCAGCTCGTCCTCGACGAGGTGGACGCCGTCGGCGACTTCCCGGCCGACCGCGGCTGGGACCTCGACGCCCTGGCCGGCGACGGTCCGGGCCGCAGCGCCACCGACCAGGGCGGATTCCTCTACGACGCCACCGACTTCGACCCCGGTCTGTTCGGTGTCTCGCCGCGCGAGGCCATGGTGATGGACCCGCAGCAGCGGATCCTGCTCGAGGCGTCCTGGGAGGCCCTGGAGCGGGCCGGCATCGACCCCGGCACCCTGCGCGGCAGCGGCACCACCGGCGTCTTCGTCGGCGGCGGCTCCGGCGACTACCGGCCGCCGGCCGAGTACGGCCAGTGGCAGACCGCCCAGTCCGCCAGCCTGCTGTCCGGCCGCCTCGCCTACACCTTCGGCATCCAGGGCCCCACGGTGTCCGTCGACACCGCCTGCTCCTCCTCCCTGGTCGCCCTGCACCTGGCCGCCCAGGCCCTGCGCTCCGGGGAGTGCTCGATCGCCCTGGCCGGCGGTGTCACCGTGATGGCCACCCCGGTCGGCTTCGTGGAGTTCAGCGCCCAGGGCGCGCTGTCGCCCGACGGCCGCTGCCGCGCCTTCTCCGAGGACGCGGGCGGCACCGGCTGGTCGGAGGGTGTCGGCATGCTCGTCGTCGAGCGCCTGTCCGACGCCCGCCGCAACGGCCACCGGGTGCTCGCCGTGCTGCGCGGCTCCGCCATCAACCAGGACGGCGCCTCCAACGGCCTGACCGCGCCCAGCGGCCCCGCCCAGCAGCGCGTCATCCGCCAGGCCCTCGCCAACGCCCGCCTGGAGGCCGCCGACGTCGACGCCGTCGAGGCGCACGGCACCGGCACCAAGCTCGGCGACCCGATCGAGGCACAGGCCCTGCTCGCCACCTACGGCCAGGATCGCGAGCGGCCCGTGCTCGTCGGCTCGCTGAAGGCCAACATCGGCCACACGCAGGCCGCGTCCGGTGTCGGCGGCGTCATCAAGATGGTGCTCGCCATGCAGCACGGTCTGCTGCCGCGCTCGCTGTACACCGAGAACCCCTCCTCGCACGTCGACTGGACCGCGGGCAACGCCCGCCTGCTCACCGAGCTGACCCCCTGGCCCGAGTCGGAGCGGGTGCGCCGGGCCGCCGTCTCCTCCTTCGGGGCCAGCGGCACCAACGCCCACCTGATCCTGGAGCAGCCGGAGCCCGTCAAGCAGCTCGTGGCGAGCGCCCGGCCCGCCGAGGACGGTTCGCCCGTCCCGGTCCTGCTGTCCGGCCGCTCGCAGAACGCGCTGCGCGCCCAGGCCCGCAAGCTCCTGGCCCATGTGGCGGGACACCCCGAGGAGACGGTCACCGACCTGGCCCGCACCTTGGCCACCACCCGCGCCGTCTTCGAACACCGGGCCGCGGTGACCGCCGCCGACCGGGACGCGCTGATCGCCGGACTCACCGCCGTCGCGGAGGGCACCACCGCCGCGCACATCGTCGAGCACCAGGTGGAGCGCACCGGCAAGCACGCCGTGCTCTTCTCCGGACAGGGCTCCCAGCAGCTCGGCATGGGCCGGGACCTGTACGAGCGGTTCCCGGCGTTCGCCGAGGCGTTCGACGCGGTCCTCGCCCGGCTCGACGGCCACCTCGGCGCCTCGCTGCGGGACGTCGTCTGGCACGGCGACCAGGAGACCCTGAACGAGACCGGGCACACCCAGCCCGCGCTGTTCGCCTTCGAGGTCGCCCTGTACCGCCTGGTGGAGTCCTGGGGAGTGACGCCGGACTTCGTCGCAGGACACTCCGTCGGCGAGATCGCCGCCGCCCATGTCGCGGGCGTCCTCTCCCTGGACGACGCCTGCCGGCTGGTCGCCGCACGGGCCCGCCTGATGCAGGAACTGCCGCGCGGCGGCGCCATGGTCGCGGTCGAGGCCACCGAGCAGGAGGTCGCCGCCGAACTCACCGAGTCGGTGTCGATCGCCGCGGTCAACGGCCCCACCTCCGTGGTGCTCGCCGGTGCGGAGGACGCGGTGCTCGCCGTGGCCGCCGTCCTCGCCGAGCGGGGCCGCCGCACCTCCCGCCTCAAGGTCAGCCACGCCTTCCACTCGGTGCTGATGGACCCGATGCTCGCCGAGTTCCGCAAGGTCGCCGAGAGCCTGCGCTACGAGGCACCCCGCATCACCGTCGTGTCCAACGTGACCGGCGACGTGGCGGGCGCCGACGAACTGTGCGACGCCGACTACTGGGTGCGCCATGTGCGCGGCACCGTCCGGTTCGCCGACGGCGTCACCGCACTGGCCGCCCGTGGCGTCCGGGTCTTCCTCGAACTCGGCCCCGACGCGGTGCTGTCCGCGCTCGCCGAGCAGAGCGCCCCGGACACCGTGAGCATCCCCGCGCAGCGCCGCAACCGCGACGAGGTGGAGACCCTGGTCGCCGCCCTCGGCCGACTGCACGTGCACGCCGCCGGACCCCGCTGGGACGCCTTCTTCGACGCCGCCCCCGGCTCCTGGCTGGACCTGCCGACCTACGCCTTCCAGCGCGGCCGGTTCTGGCCGGACACCCTGCCCACCGCCCCGCAGGGCGGCGCGACCGCCGGGGAGGCCGACGGCACCGACAGCGCCTTCTGGGACGCCGTCGCACAGGAGGACTTCGGCTCGCTCGAGTCCGTACTCGACGTCGAGGGCGACGCCCTGTCCAAGGTGCTGCCGGCGCTGCTCGACTGGCGCCGCCGCACCTCCGAGGAGACCCAGCTCGACAGCTGGCGCCACCGCATCGTCTGGAAGCGGCTGACCGGCGCGGCGATGGCCCACCGCAAGCCGCTCACCGGCACCTGGCTGGCCGTCGTCCCCGAGGGCCTCGGCGAGGACCCGTGGGTGACGACCGCGCTGGACGCCCTGGGCACCCGGGTGGTGCGCGCCGAGGTCGGCGCCGACGGCCGGGAGGCCATGGCCGCCACCCTGCGGGAGGCCGCAGGGGAGGGCACCCGCTTCGGCGGCGTCGTCTCCCTGCTGGCCCTGCGCGAGACCGTGCACGGCGATGTGCCGGAGGGCGTCGCCCTCACCGGCACGCTGCTCCAGGCGCTCGGCGACGCCGGGATCGAGGCCCCGCTGTGGTGCGTCACCCGCAGCGCCGTGTCCGCCAACCGCTCCGACCGTCCGCGCCGGCCGCTCCAGGCCGCCGTGTGGGGCCTGGGCCGGGTGGCCGCGCTGGAGTACCCGAACCGCTGGGGCGGCCTGGTGGACCTGCCGGAGCGCGCCGACGAACGGGCCGCCGCCGGACTGGCCGCCGTCCTCGCCGGACTCGACGGGGAGGACCAGGTCGCCGTGCGCGGCTCCGCCGTCCTCGCCCGCCGCCTGGTGCCGGCCCCGGACCGCGGACAGAGCGGCGCCTGGGACCCGACCGGCACCGTGCTGATCACCGGCGGCACCGGAGCCATCGGCGCCCATGTGGCCCGCCGACTGGCCAAGGACGGCGTCCAGCACCTGGTGCTGCTGAGCCGCCGCGGAGCCGAGGCGCCCGGCGCCACCGCCCTGCGCGACGAACTCCAGGCGCTCGGCACCGGCGTCACCCTCGCCGCCTGCGACGCCTCCGACCGGGGCCAGCTGGCCGCGGTGCTGGACGCGATCCCGGCCGACCGGCCGCTGACCGCGGTGCTGCACGCGGCGGGCGTGCTCGACGACGGCGTCATCGACCGGCTCACCCCGGAGCGGTACCAGAAGGTGTTCCGCGCGAAGGTGACCTCGGCGCTGCTCCTCGACGAGCTGACCCGCGACCTCGACCTGGCCGCGTTCGTCCTGTTCTCGTCCGCCTCCTCCGCGGTCGGCAACCCCGGCCAGGCCAACTACGCGGCGGCCAACGCGGTCCTGGACGCCCTCGCCGAGGCCCGCCGGGTGCAGAACCTGCCCGCGACCTCCGTGTCCTGGGGCGCCTGGGGCGGCGGCGGCATGGCCGAGGGCCACGGCGCGGACGACGCGGCCCGCCGGGCCGGCGTCGCCGCCATGGACCCGGACCTCGCCGTGGAGTCGCTGCTGCGGCTGGTCACCGGCAAGGAGCCGACCGCGGTGGTCGCCGAGGTCGACCTCGACCGGTTCGCCTCCGCCTTCGGCGGCGCCCGGCCGAGCGCCCTGCTGCGGGAGTTCCCCGGCTACCGGGAGACCGTCGCCGCCGCGGCGCCGGCGTCCCCGGAGGGCACCCTCGCCGACCGGCTGGCGGGCATGGCGCCGGCCCGCCGCCTGGACACCGTCGTGGACCTGGTGCGCACCCGTGCCGCGCAGGTCCTCGGCTACCCGGACATCGACGCCGTCGGAGCCGAACGGTCCTTCCGGGACCTCGGGGTGGACTCGCTGGGCGCGGTCGAACTGCGCAACCAGCTCGGCGCCGAGACCGGTCTGAGCCTGCCCGCGACGCTGGTCTTCGACCACCCGACGCCGCTGGCGCTGGGCGAGTTCGTCCTCGCCCAGCTCACCCCCGACGAGGCCGGGCCGGCCGTGTCCGACGAGGAGACCGAGATCAGGGCCGTACTGGCCTCCGTCCCGCTCGACCGACTGCGTGAGATCGGTGTCCTGGAGCCGCTGCTCCAGCTCGCCGGACGCGGTGGTGGGGCCGGCGACGACGAAGACGGCGAGTCCGTCGACTCGATGACAGTGGCAGACCTGGTGCGGGCCGCGCTCAACGGCCAGTCCGACCTGTAGCGCGAAGTGATGGAGCAGACGATGAACGCCCCCGCTGAGAACGTAGTTGCGGCACTGCGCGCCGCGGTCAAGGAGACCGAGCGGCTGCGACGCCGCAACCGGACGATCGTGGCCGCGGCCCGGGAGCCGATCGCCGTGGTCGGCATGGGCTGCCGCTTCCCCGGCGGCGTCGACTCCCCGCAGGCCCTGTGGGAGATGGTCGCCGGTGGCACCGATGTGATCTCCGAGTTCCCGGACGACCGAGGCTGGGACCTGGAGGCGCTGCGCACCAGCGGCATCGACGACCGGGACACCTCCGTCAGCCAGCGGGGCGGATTCCTGGACTCCATCGCCGACTTCGACCCCGGCTTCTTCGGGATCTCGCCGCGCGAGGCCGTCACCATGGACCCGCAGCAGCGGCTGCTCCTGGAGACGGCCTGGGAGGCGATCGAGCGCGCCCGCATCGACGCCACCCGGCTGCGCGGCACCCGCACCGGCACGTTCATCGGCACCAACGGGCAGGACTACGCCTATCTGCTGGTGCGGTCCCTGGACGACGCCACCGGAGACGTCGGCACCGGCATCGCCGCCAGTGCCGTCTCCGGCCGGCTGTCGTACACCTTCGGCCTGGAGGGGCCGGCGATCACCGTCGACACCGCCTGCTCCTCCTCGCTGGTGGCACTGCACCTCGCCGTGCAGTCGCTGCGCAACGGCGAGTGCACCCTGGCGCTGGCCGGCGGCGTCAATGTGATGTCGACGCCGGGCTCCCTGGTCGAGTTCAGCCGGCAGGGCGGTCTCGCCGGCGACGGCCGCTGCAAGGCGTTCTCCGACTCCGCGGACGGCACCGGCTGGTCCGAGGGCGCGGCCGTGCTCGCCCTGGAGCGCCTCTCCGACGCCCAGCGCAACGGCCACCCCGTGCTCGCCGTCATCCGCGGCTCCGCCGTCAACCAGGACGGCGCCTCCAACGGCTTCACCGCCCCCAACGGCCCCTCCCAGCAGCGCGTCATCCGGCAGGCCCTCACCAACGCGGGCCTGAACCCCGCCGATGTCGACGTGGTCGAGGCGCACGGCACCGGCACCCCGCTCGGCGACCCCATCGAGGCCCAGAGCATCCTCGCCACCTACGGCCAGGACCGCGAACAGCCCCTGCTGCTCGGCTCGATCAAGTCGAACATGGGCCACACCCAGGCCGCCTCCGGTGTCGCCGGGATCATGAAGATGATCATGGCGATGCGCAACGAGGTGCTGCCGAAGACCCTGCACGTCGACCGGCCCTCCACCCATGTCGACTGGACGGCGGGCAAGGTCGAGCTGCTCACCGAGAACCGCCCCTGGCCCACCGCGCCCGACCGCCCCCGCCGCTCCGGCGTCTCCTCCTTCGGCGTCAGCGGCACCAACGCCCATGTCATCGTCGAGCAGGCGCCCGAGGCCCCCGCCCATCAGTCGGAAGAGGCGCCGGCCGACCCGTCGGACGAGGCGCCGGCCGCGCCCCGCACCGCCGGTGTGCTGCCCTGGGTGCTCTCGGCGCGCTCCGCCGCCGCCCTGCGCGAGCAGGCCGCCGCCCTCCTCGCCCATCTGGACGCCCCCGGCGCCCCCGGCGCACTGGACACCGCGTACTCGCTGGCCACCACCCGCGCGTCCCTGGAGCACAGGCTCGCCGTCGTCACCGGCGCGGACGGCACCACCGGCCGTGAGGCGCTCACCTCCTGGCTGGCGGGGGACCCCGCCCCGGACGCCCATGAGGGCCGGCCCGTCGGCCGCACCCGCAGTGCCTTCCTGTTCTCCGGTCAGGGCGCTCAGCGCATCGGCATGGGTCGTGAACTGCACGCCCGTTTCCCGGTGTTCGCCGAAGCCCTGGATCAGGTCCTGGATCTGCTCGACGAGGAACTCGACGCGAGCCTCGGCGACATCATCTGGGGTGACGAGGAAGCCCCGCTGAACGAGACGGGCTTCACCCAGCCCGCCCTCTTCGCCATAGAGGTGGCCCTCTACCGTCTGGTGGAGTCCTGGGGCGTGACGCCGGACTTCGTCGCCGGTCACTCGGTCGGTGAGATCGCGGCGGCGCATGTGGCGGGGGTGTTCTCGCTGGAGGACGCCTGTCGTCTGGTGGCCGCGCGTGCGGGGCTGATGCAGGCGTTGCCGAGTGGTGGTGCGATGGTCGCGGTGGAGGCGGCCGAGGACGAGGTGCTGCCGCTGCTGACCGAGGGCGTGGCCGTGGCCGCGGTCAACGGCCCGACCTCTGTGGTCGTTTCGGGTGAGGAGCAGGCCACCCTCGCGGTCGCCGAGCAGTTGGCGGCGAAGGGGCGTCGTACCAGTCGTCTGCGGGTGAGTCATGCCTTCCACTCGCCCTTGATGGACCCGATGCTGGAGGACTTCCGGGCGGTCGCCGAGACGCTCTCCTACGACGAGCCACAGATTCCGGTCGTCTCCAATCTGACCGGCACCCTTGCCGCCGACGGGCAGTTGACCAGCCCGGAGTACTGGGTGCGTCACGTCCGCGAGGCCGTCCGGTTCGCCGACGGCGTCCGCGCGCTCGCCGAGGCCGGCGCCGACGTCCTGCTCGAACTCGGCCCCGACGGTGTGCTCGCCGCCCTGGCCCAGCAGTCCGCCACCGCTCTCACCGTCCCGTTCCTGCGCAAGGACCGCCCCGAGGAGCACAGCGCCGTCACCGCGCTGGCCCGGCTGCACACGGCGGGTGTCACGGTCGACTGGGCCGCGTTCCACGACGGCACCGGCGCCCGCACCGCCGAACTGCCCACCTACGCCTTCCAGCACGAGCGTTACTGGCCCAAAGCGACCGCGACCGCCGTCGACGCCACCGGTCTCGGCCTCGCCTCCGCCGACCACCCGCTGCTGGGCGCCGCGATGTCGGTGGCCGGCTCGGACGAACTCCTGCTCACCGGCACCCTGTCGCTCGCCACCCACCCCTGGCTCGCCGACCACAGTGTCGGCGGCATGGTCGTGTTCCCCGGCACCGGTTTCCTGGAGCTGGCGGTGCGCGCCGCCGACCAGGCGGGCTGCGACCGGGTCCAGGAACTGACCATCGCCACCCCGCTCGTGCTGCCCGCCACGGGCGCCGTGCAGATGCAGATCTCCGTCGGCGCCGCCGACCAGGACGGCTCCCGTGAGCTGCGTTTCTTCACCCGGCCCGGTGAGGACTTCGACGCCGAGTGGACCCAGCACGCCACCGGCCGCATCGCCTCCGGCGAGCACGTCCTCGGCTTCGACACCACGGTGTGGCCGCCGCGCGACGCCGAGGCCGTCGACATCGAGGAGCTGTTCGACCGCTTTGCCGCGGACGGTCTTGAGTACGGCCCGGTCTTCCGAGGACTGAGTGCCGCCTGGCGTCAGGACGACACGGTCTACGCCGAGGTCGAACTGCCCGACTCCGTCGAGGACGCCGGTGCCTTCGGTCTGCACCCGGCGCTGCTGCACGCCGCACTGCACGGCACCGCCTTCCTCTCCGACGACAGCGGACTGCTGCCGTTCGCCTGGGAGGGCGTGTCCCTGCACGCGGACGGGGCGAGCATCCTGCGGGTGCGGATCGCCTCCCACGGCGAGGACACGGTGGAGATCGCGGCGGTCGACCCCGCAGGTCAGCCGGTCCTCTCCGTGGAGTCGCTGACACTGCGTGCCGCGGACTCGGGAGCCGGCACGGCGTCACGCCGTGAGGAGACCAACTCGCTGTTCCGCGTCGACTGGACGCCTCGTACGGTGGGGGCGCCGGCTGCGCCCGCCACCTGGGCCGTACTGGGCGAGGACCCGTTCGGCCTGACCGCCGCACTGGCCGGTGACTCCGAGGCGGTGGCGGAAGTGCATGCTCCGGCCGCGACGCTCGCGGAGCTGGCCGCCCGGTCCGGGGCCGTGCCCGACATGGTCGCCGTGACGGTGCGCGGTGACGCAGACGGGGGACCCGAAGCCGCTCGCGAGCTGACGCGTGAGGCGCTGGCCCTGGTGCAGGGGTGGCTGGCCGAGCCGGCCTTCGCCTCCTCTCGGCTTGTGATGGTCACCCGGAACGCGGTTGCCGACGGTGAGCGTGGTCCGGTCGATCTGACCGCCGCTCCTGTGTGGGGTCTGGTGCGTTCCGCCCAGTCCGAGAACCCGGGCCGGCTGCTGCTCGCGGATGTCGATGACACCGCCGACTCGCTCGCCCGACTGCCGCTGCTTGCGGGGCTGTTCGACGCGGAGGAGCCGCAGGCTGTCGTCCGTGAGGGCACGGTCCGGGTCGGCCGGCTCGCCCGGCTGGAGTCCGGTGACTCTTCCGCCCGCGCCCTGGACCCCGAGGGGACCGTCCTGGTCACCGGTGGTACCGGCGGCCTCGCCTCCGCGCTGGCCCGCCACTTGGTCGCCGAGCACGGCATCAAGCACCTGCTGCTGACCAGCCGTCGTGGGCCCGACGCCCCGGGTGCCGCCGACCTCGTCCAGGCGCTGGCCGAACTGGGTGCCGAGGCCAGGGTCGCCGCGTGTGATGTCGCCGACCGTGAGGCTCTGGCCGGGCTGCTCGCCTCCGTTCCGGCGGAGCACCCGCTGACCGCGGTGGTGCACACGGCGGGTGTTCTGGACGACGGCATCCTCGCCTCGCTCACCCCGGAGCGCCTCGACACGGTCATGCGGCCGAAGGTCGATGCCGCCTGGCATCTGCACGACCTCACCCGCGATCTCGACCTGGCCGCCTTCGTCCTGTACTCCTCGACGGCCGGTGTCATGGGCAGCCCCGGTCAGGCCAACTACGCGGCGGGCAACACCTTCCTGGACGGCCTGGCCGCGCATCGTCAGTCCCTCGGCCTGGCCGCCACCTCGCTCGCCTGGGGAGCCTGGGAACAAGGCGTCGGTATGACCGGCAAGTTGAGCGGTCAGGACGCACGCCGCATCAGTGACGCCGGTGGGATGCCGCTGCTGTCCGTCGAGCGGGGCCTGGCCCTGTACGACGCCGCCATGCTCGCCGACGAGCCGCTGGTGGTGCCGCTCGGTCTGGGCGGCGGTGGCCCGTTGCCCGCCGCTGACGGCGTCCCCGCGATCCTGCGCGGACTGGTCCGCACCGGTGGACGCCGCGCCCGGGCGGCCACCGCCGCGGTCGCCCGCGCCGGACTGGCCGAGCGGCTGGCCGTCCTGCCCGAGGAGCAGCGTCGGCCGTTCGTCGTGGACCTGGTGCGTGCGGAGGCCGCCGCGGTCCTCGGGCACGGTTCCGCAGACGCCGTCGACTCCCGCCGCGAGTTCCGCGGTCTCGGCTTCGACTCGCTCACCGCGATCGAGCTGCGCAACCGGCTCGGCAAGGCGACCGGTCTCACCCTGCCCGCCACGCTCGTCTTCGACTACCCGACGCCCGAGCAGCTCGCCGACCATCTCCTGGACGAACTCCTTGGCGCCGATGCCATCGAGGTCTTCGCTGCCCCGCAGAGCGCTGCCGATCTGCACGACGATCCCGTGGTCATCGTAGGGATGGGCTGCCGCTTCCCGGGCGGCGTCGGATCGCCCGAGGACCTGTGGGACCTCCTGGCGTCCGGTTCCGACGCCATCACCGGCTTCCCCGCCGACCGCGAGTGGGAGTCGTCGAGGCTCGTCGCCGGTGAGGCCGGCGGCGTGTCCGCGCAGGGCGGGTTCCTGAGCGACATCGCCGGCTTCGACGCGGACTTCTTCGGGATCTCGCCGCGCGAGGCCCTTGCCATGGACCCGCAGCAGCGCATCCTGCTCGAAGTCACCTGGGAGGCCATCGAGCGCGCCGGGGTCGACCCGACCGCCCTGCGCGGCAGCCGCACCGGTGTCTTCATGGGTGTCAACGGCCAGGACTACTCCAGCCTGGTCATGGGGTCCCGTGACGACGTCGCGGGCCACGCCACCGCCGGTCTGGCCGTCAGCGTGGTCTCCGGCCGCCTCTCCTACGCACTCGGGCTGGAGGGCCCCGCCCTGTCCGTCGACACGGCCTGTTCCTCCTCGCTGGTCTCGCTACATCTCGCCGCGCAGGCGCTGCGGTCGGGGGAGTGCACCATGGCTCTGGTGGGTGGTGTCACCGTGATGACCACCCCCGCCAACTTCGCCGGGTTCTCCCGGATGGGTGGTCTCGCCCAGGACGGCCGCTGCAAGGCGTTCTCCGACTCCGCGGACGGCACCGGCTGGTCCGAGGGCGCGGCCGTGCTCGTGGTGGAGCGCCTCTCGGACGCCCGTCGGGCCGGCCACCGGGTGCTCGCCGTGGTGCGGGGTTCCGCTGTCAACCAGGACGGTGCCTCCAACGGTCTGACCGCCCCCAACGGCCCCTCCCAGCAGCGGGTCATCCGGCAGGCGCTGGTCAACGCGGGCCTGAACACGAGTGATGTCGACGCCGTCGAGGCGCATGGCACCGGAACTCCGCTCGGTGACCCGATCGAGGCCCAGGCCCTGCTGGCCACCTATGGCTCCGACCGTGACCCGCAGCAGCCGCTGCTGCTCGGCTCGGTGAAGTCCAACATCGGCCACACCCAGGCCGCCGCCGGTGTCGCCGGACTCGTCAAGATGGTCATGGCGATGCGCAACGGCGTGCTGCCGCGCACCCTGCACATCACCGAGCCGTCCACCCATGTCGACTGGTCCCTGGGCGCCGTAGAGGTGCTCACCGAGGAGACCGCCTGGCCTGAGACGGGCCGGGTCCGCAGGGCCGGTGTGTCCTCGTTCGGTATCAGCGGCACCAACGCCCATGTGATCCTCGAGGGCGCCCCCGACGAGCCGGTGCCCGCGCCTGTCGCCGACCGGCCCGTGCCCGGCGCCGTCGCCTGGCCCGTCTCGGCGAAGTCCGAGGGCGCGCTCGACGACCAGGTGGAGCGGCTGCGGGAGTCGGCCGGCGCGCTGCCCGCCCTCGACACCGCCTACACCCTGGCCACCGGCCGTTCCCGGTTCGAGCACCGGGCGGTCCTGCTCGCCGCCGACGGCACCCTCACCGAGGTCGCCCGGGGCGTCGCCGAACCGCACCGCAGTGCCTTCCTGTTCTCCGGTCAGGGCGCTCAGCGCCTCGGCATGGGCCGTGAACTGCACGCCCGCTTCCCGGTGTTCGCCGAGGCCTTCGACTCCGTCACCGCCCTGCTGGAGAGCGAGCTCGACGCATCCGTCCGTGAGGTGATGTGGGGCTCCGACGAAGGCGCCCTGAACGCCACCGCGTTCACCCAGCCCGCCCTGTTCGCGGTCGAGGTAGCCCTCTACCGTCTGGTGGAGTCCTGGGGCGTGACGCCGGACTTCGTCGCCGGTCACTCGGTCGGTGAGATCGCGGCGGCGCATGTGGCGGGGGTGTTCTCGCTGGAGGACGCCTGCCGGCTGGTGGCCGCGCGTGCCGGGCTGATGCAGGCGCTGCCGAGCGGCGGTGCGATGGTCGCGGTGGAGGCGACCGAGGACGAGGTGCTGCCGCTGCTGACCGAGGGCGTGGCCGTGGCCGCGGTCAACGGCCCGACCTCTGTGGTCGTTTCGGGTGAGGTGCAGGCCACCCTCGCGGTCGCCGAGCAGCTTGCCGCGCAGGGGCGTCGTACCAGTCGTCTGCGGGTGAGCCATGCCTTCCACTCGCCCTTGATGGACCCGATGCTGGAGGACTTCCGGGCGGTCGCGGAGACGCTCTCGTACCAGGAGCCGCGGATCCCGGTCGTGTCCAACCTGACCGGTGAGGTCGCCTCCGCGGGCACCCACACCCACCCCGACTACTGGGTGCGCCACGTCCGTGAGGCGGTGCGCTTCGCCGACGGTGTCCGTGCGCTCGCCGACCGGGGCGTGACCGCCTTCTTGGAAATCGGCCCCGACGGAGTGCTCTCCGCGCTCGCCGCCGCCTCCCTGCCCGACACCGGCACCGTCGTCGTGCCGGCGCTGCGCAAGGACCGCGACGAGACCGTGTCCGTCCTCAGCGGTGTCGCCCGGCTGTACGTCGCCGGTGTCGACGTCGATTGGTCGGCCCCGCTGTCCGGCACCGGCGCCCGCATCGCCGACGCGCCCACCTACGCCTTCCAGCACGAGCGTTACTGGCCCAAGGCGGCCCCCGCCGCCCTGGACGCCACCGGTCTCGGTCTGGCCTCGGCCGACCATCCGCTGCTCGGTGCCGCCATGTCGGTGGCGGGCTCCGACGAACTGCTGCTGACCGGCTCCCTGTCGGCCGCCACCCATCCCTGGCTGGCCGACCATGTGGTCAGCGGCATGATCTTCTTCCCCGGTACCGGTTTCCTGGAGCTGGCGGTTCGCGCCGCCGATCAGGCCGGCTGCGACCGGGTCGAGGAACTGATGATCGCCGCGCCGCTGGTGCTGCCCGCCACGGGCGCGGTCCAGGTGCAGATCTCCGTGGGCGCCGCCGACGAGGAGGGCTCTCGCGAGCTGCGTTTCTTCACCCGGCCCGGTGAGGACTTCGACGCCGAGTGGACCCAGCACGCAACCGGCCGTATCGGCTCGGGTGAGCAGGTCATCGATTTCGACGCCACCGTGTGGCCGCCGCGCGACGCCGAGGCGATCGACATCGACGGCATGTTCGACCGCTATGCCGCGGACGGTCTGGAATACGGCCCGGTCTTCCGTGGACTGAGGGCCGTCTGGCGGCAGGACGACACGGTCTACGCCGAGGTCGCGCTGCCCGAGTCGGTCGAGGACGCCGACGCCTTCGGTCTGCACCCGGCGCTCTTCGACGCCGCCCTGCACAGCACCGTCTTCCTGTCCGCCGAGGGCGACAACCGCAGCCTGCTGCCGTTCGCCTGGGAGGGCGTGTCCCTGCACGCGGACGGGGCGAGCACCCTGCGGGTGCGGATCGCCTCCTGCGGCGAGGACGCGGTCCAGATCGCGGCGGTCGACCCGGGCGGTCAGCCCGTTGTCTCGGTGGAGTCGCTGACGCTGCGTGCCGCGGGCCCGGGAGACGCTGCCGAGCCGCGCCGTGACGACTCCAACTCCCTGCTCCGCGTGGACTGGACGGCCCGTACGCTCGGGGCCCCCGCCGCCCCTGCCACCTGGGCGGTGCTGGGTGAGGACCCGTTCGGCCTGACCGCCGCGCTCGGCGCGGACTCCGAGGCGGTGGCGGGGGTGCATGCTCCGGCCGCGACGCTCGAGGAGTTGGCCGCACGGACCGGGGCCGTGCCCGACATGGTCGCCGTGACGGTGCGGGGCGACGCAGATGCGGGACCCGAAGCCGCTCATGAGCTGGCCCACGAGGTGCTCGCCCTGGTGCAGGGGTGGCTGGCCGAGTCCGCCTTCGCTTCGTCCAGGCTTGTGGTGGTCACCCGGAATGCGGTTGCCGACGGTGAGCGTGGTGCGGTCGATCTGGCCGCCGCTCCTGTGTGGGGTCTGGTGCGTTCCGCCCAGTCCGAGAACCCGGGCCGTCTGCTGCTGGCGGATGTCGATGACACGGCCGACTCGCTCGCCCGACTGCCGCTGCTTGCGGGGCTGTTCGACGCGGAGGAGCCGCAGGCCGTCGTCCGTGAGGGCGCGGTCCGGGTCGGCCGGCTCGCCCGGCTGGAGTCCGGCACCTCCCTCGTTCCGCCGGCCGGGACGCCGTGGCGGTTGGGCTGCCGCGCCAAGGGCAGCCTCGACGGTCTCGCCCTGCTGCCGTACCCGGAGGCGGTGGAACCGCTCACCGGCCGCGAGGTGCGCATCGGTATCCGTGCCGCGGGCCTCAACTTCCGCGATGTCCTCAACGCTCTCGGCATGTATCCCGGTGAGGCGGGCCTGTTCGGCTCCGAGGGCGCGGGCGTTGTCACCGAGGTCGGCCCGGATGTCACCGGGCTCGCCCCCGGCGACCGCGTCATGGGCATGGTGTTCGGCGGTTTCGGCCCGCTGGGTGTCGCCGACGAGCGTCTGCTGACCCGGGTCCCCGACGACTGGTCCTGGGAGACCGCGTCGTCCGTGCCGCTGGTGTTCCTCACCGCTTACCACGCGCTGAAGGACCTCGCCGGGCTGCGGCCGGGGGAGAAGGTGCTGATCCATGCCGGCGCCGGTGGTGTCGGTATGGCGGCCATCCAGATCGCCCGTCACCTCGGTGCGGAGGTCTTCGCGACGGCCAGCGAGGGCAAGTGGGACGTACTGCGCTCCCTCGGGGTCGCCGACGACCACATCGCCTCCTCCCGCACCCTCGAATTCGAGACGGCGTTCGCCGCGGTCGCGGGGGACAAGGGCCTCGATGTCGTCCTGAACGCGCTGGCCGGGGAGTTCGTCGACGCGTCGATGCGGCTGCTCGGCACGGGCGGCCGGTTCCTGGAGATGGGCAAGACCGACATCCGGGACGCCGACGCCGCCTCGGACGGCATCACCTACCGGTTCTTCGACCTGGGCATGGTCGACTCCGACCACATCCAGCAGATGCTGCTCGACCTGGTCGACCTCTTCGAGCGGGACGTACTGTCGCCGCTGCCGGTCCGCGCCTGGGACGTCCGCCGCTCCCGTGAGGCGTTCCGCTTCATGAGCATGGCCAAGCACATCGGCAAGATCGTGCTGACCATGCCCCGGGCCATGGACCCCAAGGGCACCGTCCTGGTCACCGGCGGCACCGGCGGCCTCGCTTCCGCGCTGGCTCGTCATCTGGTCGCCGAGCACGGCATCAGGCACCTGCTGCTGACCAGCCGCCGCGGTCCCGACGCCCCGGGTGCCGCCGACCTCGTCCAGGCGCTGACCGATCTCGGTGCCGAGGCCAGGGTCGCCGCGTGTGATGTCGCCGACCGTGAGGCTCTGGCCGGGCTGCTCGCCTCCGTTCCGGCGGAGCACCCGCTGACCGCGGTGGTGCACACGGCGGGCGTCCTCGACGACGGCATCCTCGCCTCCCTCACCCCCGAGCGCCTCGACACGGTCATGCGGCCGAAGGTCGATGCCGCCTGGCATCTGCACGACCTCACCCGCGACCTCGACCTGGCCGCCTTCGTCCTCTACTCCTCGACCTCCGGCGTCTTCGGCAGCCCGGGCCAGGCCAACTACGCGGCGGGCAACACCTTCCTGGACGCCCTCGCCGCGCACCGTCAGTCCCTCGGCCTGCCCGCCACCTCCCTCGCCTGGAACGCCTGGGAGCAGGGCAGCGGCATGACGAGCGGACTGAGCGACGAGGAGATGCGCCGTATCAACGACAACAGCGGTATGCCGCTGCTGTCCGTCGAGCGGGGCCTGGCCCTGTACGACGCGGCCACCCTCGCCGACGAACCGCTGGTGGTGCCGCTGGGTCTCGGCGGTGGCGGCTCGCTGCCGCCCGGCATGAGCGTCCCCGCGATCCTGCGCGGACTGGTCCGCACCGGCGGACGCCGGGCCAAGGCCGGCGCCGCCGCGGTCGCCCGCGCCGGACTCGCCGAGCGGCTGGCCGTCCTGCCGGAGGAGCAGCGCCTGCCGTTCGTGGTCGACCTGGTACGGGCCGAGGCCGCCACGGTGCTCGGGCACGGTTCCGCCGACGCCGTGGACGCCCGTCGTGAGTTCCGTGGTCTGGGCTTCGACTCGCTCACCGCGATCGAGCTGCGCAACCGGCTCGGCAAGGCCTCAGGACTCACCCTGACCGCCACCCTGGTCTTCGACTACCCGACGCCCCAGCAGCTCGCCGAGCACCTCTTGGACGAACTGCTCGGCGCCGACGCCGCGGAGGCCTTCGCCGCCCCGCAGACGGCTGCCGCCGCGTCCGACGACGACCCTGTGGTCATCTTCGGGATGGGCTGCCGCTTCCCGGGCGGCGTGGGATCGCCCGAGGAACTGTGGGACCTGGTGGTCTCCGGCACCGACGCCATCACCGGCTTCCCCGCCGACCGCGAGTGGGAGTCGTCGACGATCGGCGGCGAGCCGGGCGACCTGTCCGGGCAGGGCGGATTCCTCAGCGACATCGCCGACTTCGACGCCGACTTCTTCGGCATCGCACCGCGCGAGGCTCTGGCCATGGACCCGCAGCAGCGCATCCTGCTCGAAGTCACCTGGGAGGCCGTGGAGCGCGCCGGGCTGGACCCGACCGCCCTGCGCGGCAGCCGTACCGGTGTCTTCATGGGCGTCAGCGGCCAGGACTACTCCGGTCTGGTCATGCGCTCCCGCGACGACATCGCCAGCCACGCCACCACCGGCCTCGCCGTGAGCGTGGTCTCCGGCCGCCTCTCCTACACGCTCGGCCTGGAGGGCCCCGCCCTCTCGGTCGACACCGCCTGCTCCTCCTCCCTGGTCTCGCTGCACCTCGCCGCGCAGGCACTGCGATCGGGGGAGTGCACCATGGCACTCGCCGGTGGCGTCACCGTGATGACCACCCCGGCCAACTTCACCGGGTTCTCCAAGATGGGCGGTCTCGCCCACGACGGACGCTGCAAGGCGTTCTCCGACTCCGCCGACGGCACCGGCTGGTCCGAGGGCGCGGCGGTACTCGTCCTGGAACGCCTCTCCGACGCCCGCCGCGCCGGACACCGAGTGCTCGCAGTGGTGCGCGGCTCCGCCGTCAACCAGGACGGTGCCTCCAACGGACTGACCGCCCCCAACGGCCCCTCCCAGCAGCGGGTCATCCGCCAGGCGCTGGCCAACGCCGGTCTGCGGCCCGGCGATGTCGACGCCGTCGAGGCGCACGGCACCGGCACCCCGCTCGGTGACCCGATCGAGGCCCAGGCCCTGATCGCCACCTACGGCTCCGACCGCGACCCGCAGCAGCCGCTGCTGCTCGGCTCGGTGAAGTCCAACATCGGCCACACCCAGTCCGCGGCCGGCGCCGCCGGACTCGTCAAGATGGTCATGGCGATGCACCAAGGCACGCTCCCGCGCACCCTGCACGTCACCGAGCCGTCCACCCATGTCGACTGGTCCCTGGGCGCCGTCCGGCTGCTCACCGAGGAGACCTCCTGGCCGGAGACCGGCCGGGTCCGCAGGGCCGGTGTGTCCTCCTTCGGCATCAGCGGCACCAACGCCCATGTCATCCTCGAGGGCGCCCCCGAGCCCACCGCCGACGACCGCCCCGCCGAGGACATCGTGACGCCCGCCGTCACCCCGTGGGTCGTCTCGGCCCGCTCCGAGCAGGCGCTCGACGCCCAGCTGGAGCGGCTGCGCGCCCATGCCGCCACGCACCCGGAGCTGTCCGGCGCCGACATCGGTCTGTCCCTGGTGACGAGCCGGCCCTCCTTCGAACACCGGGCCGTCCTGCTGGCGGGCCCCGACGGCATCACCGAGGCCGCGCGCGCCGAGGCCGGCACCGCTCGCACACCGGCGTTCCTGTTCTCCGGGCAGGGCGCCCAGCGCCTCGGCATGGGCCGTGAACTGCACGCCCGCTTCCCGGTGTTCGCCGAGGCCTTCGACTCCGCCACCGCCCTGCTGGAGACCGAACTCGACACCTCCGTCCGTGAGGTGATGTGGGGCACCGACGAAGCCGCCCTGAACTCCACCGCGTTCACCCAGCCCGCGCTCTTCGCGGTCGAGGTTGCCCTCTACCGTCTGGTGGAGTCCTGGGGTGTCACCCCCGACTTCGTCGCCGGTCACTCGGTCGGTGAGATCGCGGCCGCACAGGTGGCCGGGGTGTTCTCGCTGGAGGACGCCTGCCGGCTGGTCGCCGCACGCGCCCGGCTCATGGCCGCGCTGCCCGAGGGCGGCGCCATGGCCGCCGTCGAGGCCACCGAGGACGAGGTGCTGCCGCTGCTCGACGACGGGGTCGCCGTCGCCGCCGTCAACGGCCCCACCTCCGTCGTCGTCTCCGGCCCCGAGGACGGCGTCGACCAGCTCGTCGCCCTCCTGGAGTCGGACGGCCGCCGCACCACCCGGCTGCGCGTCAGCCACGCGTTCCACTCGTCGCTGATGGACCCGATGCTGGAGGACTTCCGGGCGGTCGCGGAGACGCTCTCGTACCAGGAGCCGCGGATCCCGGTCGTGTCCAACCTGACCGGTGAGGTCGCCTCCGCGGGCACCCACACCCACCCCGACTACTGGGTGCGCCACGTCCGTGAGGCGGTGCGCTTCGCCGACGGTGTCCGTGCGCTCGCCGACCGGGGCGTGACCGCCTTCCTGGAGATCGGCCCCGACGGAGTGCTCTCCGCGCTCGCCGCCGCCTCCCTGCCCGACACCGGCACCGTCGTCGTGCCGGCGCTGCGCAAGGACCGCGACGAGACCGTGTCCGTCCTCACCGCCCTGGCCCGGCTGCACACCGCGGGCCTGGACACCGACTGGAGCGCCCACTTCGCCGGCACCGGCGCCCGCACCGTCGAACTGCCCACCTACGCCTTCCAGGGCACCCGCTTCTGGCCCGACACCACCGCCGCTCCCGGCGACGCGGGCGGACTGGGCCTGGACGCC
Organism: Streptomyces cyslabdanicus; assembly: GCF_052663305.1. Lineage (NCBI taxonomy): Bacteria > Bacillati > Actinomycetota > Actinomycetes > Kitasatosporales > Streptomycetaceae > Streptomyces > Streptomyces cyslabdanicus. Next base: position 50,026 of record NZ_JBQRUW010000053.1, on the reverse strand, counting down.
GGAGGGCACCCGCTGCTCACCGCCGCCACATCGGTCGCCGGCTCGGACGAGACGCTGCTCAGCGGGCGCCTGTCCGCCGCCGCACAGCCCTGGCTCACCGGCCGCACGGAGAACGGCACCACCACCCTGCCCACCGCGGTCCTCGCCGAACTCGCGCTGCACGCCGCCGAGGCCTGCGACCGCACCACCGTCGAGAACCTCACCGTCGGCGCACCCCTGGCGCTCACCGGGAACCGCCCCCAGCGCCTCCAGGTACTGGTGGGCGTCCCCGACGAGACCGGCCGGCGCACCCTCACCGTGCACACCCGCGCCGACGGTGACGACGCCCCCTGGGTCGAGCGGGCCACCGCCACGCTCACCGACGCGCCCGCCGCCCCCGCCACGCCCGACACCGTATGGCCGCCCGCCGACGCCACCCCGGTCGACGAGCTGCCCGAACCCACCGGCCCGTCCGTGCTGCGCGCCGCCTGGCGGCGCGGCGGGGACGTCTTCGCCGAGGTCGAGATCACCGAACAGAGCCCGGCCGAGCAGGCGTTCGCCCTGCACCCGGCGCTCCTGGACACCGCGGTCCGCGCCGCCGTCCTCCTCGAAGGAGACGGGGGCGGATCCGGAGACGACACCCTCGACGCCGTCGCCTGGGACGGGCTCGTCCTGCACGCCGCGCACCCCGTCCTCCTGCGGGTACGGCTCACCGCCAACGGCGACGACACCTGGGCGCTGGAGGCGACCGACCCACAGGGCGGCCCGGTGCTCTCGGTGGCCTCGCTCACCCTGGGCGCCACCGTCGCCGCACCCGTCACCGGTGCCCCCGCCACGGACGACGCCGCGCTGCTCGCCCTGGACTGGGTCGCTCCCGCCCCGGCCCCGCGCTCCGGCGACAGCGGCCCCTGGACGGTGCTCGGCGACGCGCTGCCCGGCCTGGACACCGCGCTCGCCACGGTGGACAACGTCCTCGTCACCCACGCGGAATCGCTCGCCGAACTGCTGGACAGCGGGGCACCCCTGCCGTCGCTGATGCTGCTGCCGGTCGAGGGCGGCCCCACCGCCGGGGACGACCTGCCCGCCGCGGTCCGCGCCACCACCACGAGGGTGCTGGACCTGCTGCGCCGCTGGACCTCCGACCCCCGCACCGCGGACTCCCGCCTCGCGATCGTCACCCGTGGCGCCGTCGCGGCCGGCCGGGAGGACGTGACCGATCTGGCGGCGGCAGCCGTCTGGGGCCTGGTCCGCTCCGCCCAGTCCGAGAACCCGGGGGGCTTCCTGCTCCTCGACCTCGACCCGGCCGACGCGGCCGAGGCGACCGACACCGCCGTCCTGGCCTCGCTGCCCGCCCTGTTCGACGCGGGCGAGACCCAGGCCGCCGTCCGCGGCGGCGCACTCACCGTCGCCCGCCTCACCCGCACCGAGGCCACGCCCGCCCCGGCCGCCGACCAGGTCCGTGCCTGGGACCGCGACGGCACCGTACTGATCACCGGCGGCACCGGCGGCCTCGGCGCCGTACTCGCCCGCCACCTGGTCACCGGCCACGGCATCAAGCACCTGCTGCTGGCCGGCCGCCGCGGACCCGACGCACCCGGGGCCACCGCCCTGAGCAAGGAACTCTCCGCGCTCGGCGCCGAGGTCACCGTACGGGCCTGCGACGTCTCCGACCGGTCCGCCGTCGACGCGCTGCTCGCCGGGCTGCCGACCGAGCACCAGCTGACCGCGGTCGTGCACACGGCGGGCGTCCTCGACGACGCCACGATCGGCACCCTCACCGCCGAGCAACTCGACACCGTGCTGCGGCCCAAGGTGGACGCCGCCTGGCATCTGCACGAGGCGACCCGGGACCTGCCGCTCGCCGGATTCGTCCTGTACTCCTCCGTGGCCGGCGTCACCGGCGGCCCCGGACAGGGCAACTACGCCGCCGCCAACACGTTCCTCGACGCGCTCGCCGCGCACCGTGCGGCCCAGGGCCTGCCCGCCCTGTCGCTCGCCTGGGGACCGTGGGGCCAGGGCGCCGGCATGACCGGCACGCTCAGCGACGCCGACCTCGAGCGCATGGAACGCTCCGGGATGCCGCCGCTCACCGAACGACAGGGCCTCGCCCTGTTCGACGCGGCGAACGGCCATGACGAGGCGCTGGCCGTGGCGATCCGGGTCTCCCGGTCCGCCGCGGCCCCCGACGCCGGCGAGGTACCCGCGGTGCTGCGTTCCCTGGTCCGCGCCCGGCGCCGCGCCGCGGCCACGGCCGGCGCCGACGGGCTCGCCCGCCGACTGGCCGGCCTCGGCGCCGAGCAGCGGCACGAAACCCTCGTCGGCCTGGTCCGCCAGGAGACGGCCGGGGTGCTCGGTCACTCCGGGGCCGACGCGGTGCCCGCCGACCGGGACTTCAGCCGGCTGGGCTTCGACTCGCTGATGGCGGTCGAACTGCGCACCCGGCTCTCCGCGGCCACCGGTGTGCGGCTGCCGTCCACGCTGGTCTTCGACCACCCGACGCCCGCCGCGGTCGCCCGGCACCTGGCCGACTCCCTGACGGGCGGGGACCGGAGCGGCACGGCCGCGTCCCCGCTGGCGGCGCTCGACCGGCTGGAGGCGGAACTGTCCGCCGACGGCGTGGACGAGGCCGTACGCCGCGGGGTCGAGGGCCGGCTGCGGCGGCTGCTGGCCGCCTGGGACGGCACCGGCCCGGACGGGAACGGACCGGCCGTCGAGGAGCGGATCGAGGCGGCGAGCGCCGAGGAGATCTTCGCCTTCATCGACAACGAACTCGGCCGGTCGTCGGATTCCTGACCCGGGCCCACCCCAACTACGTGCGAAACATCTGAGGAAGGTTCAACGGACGATGCCGGACGAAAGTAAGCTCGTCGATTACCTGAAGTGGGTCACGGCGGATCTCCACCAGACCCGCAGGCGCCTCCAGGAAGCCGAGGCGGGCCGCCACGAGCCCGTGGCGATCGTCGGCATGGCGTGCCGCTTCCCCGGCGGTGTGCGTTCCCCGGAGGACCTCTGGGAGATGCTCGCCGACGGCCGCGACGCCATCTCGGGGTTCCCGGCCGACCGCGGCTGGGACCTTCAGACGCTGGCCGGTGACGGAGAGGGCGGCAGCAGCACGCAGGAGGGAGGTTTCCTGCACGATGTGGCCGACTTCGACCCGGGGTTCTTCGACATCTCGCCCCGCGAGGCGCTGGCCATGGACCCGCAGCAGCGGCTGCTCCTGGAGACCGCCTGGGAGGCCGTGGAGCGTGCCGGGATCGCCCCCGGCAGCCTGCGCGGCAGCCGCACCGGCGTGTTCGTCGGCACCAACTCGCAGGACTACGCCCACCTCGTCCTCGCCTCCGAGGACGACATGGGCGGCTACGCGGGCAACGGCCTGGCCGCCAGCGTGATGTCCGGCAGGCTGTCCTTCGCGCTCGGCTTCGAAGGACCCGCCGTCACCCTCGACACCGCGTGCTCCTCGGCCCTGGTCGCCCTGCACCTGGCCGCCCAGTCGGTGCGCTCCGGCGAGGCCGACCTCGCGCTGGCCGGCGGTGTCACCGTCATGACCACCTCGTCCAGCTTCGTGGGCTTCAGCCTCCAGGGCGGCCTCGCCACGGACGGCCGCTGCAAGGCGTTCGCCGACTCCGCCGACGGCACCGGCTGGTCCGAGGGCGTCGGCATGATCCTCGTCGAGCGGCTCTCCGAGGCCCGGCGCAAGGGCCACCCGGTGCTCGCCGTGCTGCGCGGCTCCGCCGTGAACCAGGACGGCGCCTCCAACGGCCTCAGCGCCCCCAACGGGCCCGCCCAGCAGCGCGTCATCCGCGACGCGCTGGCCTCCGCCGGGCTCTCGCCCGTCGACGTCGACGCCGTCGAGGCGCACGGCACCGGCACCACCCTCGGCGACCCCATCGAGGCACAGGCCCTGCTCGCCACCTACGGCCAGGACCGCGACGCGAGCCGTCCACTGCGCCTCGGCACGGTCAAGTCCAACATCGGCCACACCCAGGCCGCCGCCGGCGCCGCGGGCGTCATCAAGATGGTCCTGGCCCTGCGCCACGGGCTGCTGCCCCGCACCCTGCACATCGACGCGCCGTCCACGCACGTCGACTGGGACGCAGGACACGTCAGCCTGCTCACCGAGGCCACCCCCTGGCCCGAGGGCGAGCAGACGCGCCGGGCCGGTGTGTCGTCCTTCGGCATCAGCGGCACCAACGCCCATGTCATCCTCGAAGAGGCCCCCGCGGCCGAGGAGGACACCGACGCCGAGCAGCGGCCCGAGCCGGTCGTCCCGGGCGCCGTGCCGTGGCCCGTGTCGGCCCGTACCGCCGACGCCCTCGACGCCCAGCTGGAGAAGGTCCGGCCGCTCGCCGCGTCCGGCGCCGACCCCGTCGCCGTCGGCCACGCCCTGGCCGTCACCCGCACCCCCTTCGAACACCGGGCGCTGCTGGTCGCCGCGGACGGCAAGCTCACCGAGGCCGCACGCGGCACCGTCCCCTCCGGCGACCGCCCCGGACTGGCCGTGCTGTTCTCCGGACAGGGCGCCCAGCGCCTCGGCATGGGCCGTGAACTCCACGCCCGTTTCCCGGTGTTCGCCGCCGCCCTGGACGAGACCCTCGCCCTCCTCGACGAGCGCCTCGGCCACTCGCTGCGCGACGTCATCTGGGGCGAGGACCCCGCGGCCCTCGACGACACCGGCCACACCCAGCCCGCGCTGTTCGCCGTGGAGGTCGCCCTCTACCGCCTGTTCGCCTCCTGGGGCCTGCGCCCCGACCACCTCGCCGGACACTCCGTCGGAGAGATCGCCGCCGTGCATGTGGCCGGCGCACTGTGCCTGGAGGACGCCTGTACGCTGGTCGCCGCCCGCGCCGGCCTGATGCGGGACCTGCCGGCCGGCGGCGCCATGGTCGCGCTGCGCGCCACCGAGGCCGAGGTGCGGCCGCTGCTCGACGAGCAGGTCTCGCTCGCCGCGGTCAACGGCCCCGATTCCGTGGTGGTCTCCGGCGCCGAGGACGCCGTCCTCGCCGTCGCCGAGCACTTCCGGAAGCAGGACCGGCGCACCACGCGGCTCTCCGTGAGCCACGCCTTCCACTCGCCGCTCGTCGACCCGATGCTCGACGCCTTCCGGGACGTCGTCGCGAAGCTCACCTTCGGCGAGCCGTCGGTGCCCGTCGTCTCCACCCTCACCGGAGACATCGTCGCCGCCGAGGAACTCGCCACGCCGCACTACTGGGTGTGCCACGCCCGGCAGGCCGTCCGCTTCGCCGACGCCGTGCGCACCCTCGTCGACGAGGGCGCCCGGACCTTCCTGGAGGTCGGCCCGGGCGGCGTGCTGTCCGCGCTCGTCGGTGAGAACACCCAGGAGGCCGGGGTCTTTGCCGTGCCCGCGCTGCGCAAGGACCAGCCGGAGGAGGCCTCCGTGCTCGCCGCGCTCGGCACCCTGTGGACCCGGGGCACCGCGGCCGACTGGGACGCCGTGTTCGAGGGCACCCTGCCCGGCCGCCCGGAGCCCGTGGACCTGCCGACGTACGCCTTCCAGCGCGGCCGGTACTGGCCCACCGTGCGCGCCCGCTCCGGCGACCCCGCCGGACTGGGCCTCGGCGCCGCCGGGCACCCGCTGCTCGGCGCCACCGTCACCCTCGCCGAGGCCGACGAGTCCGTCCTCACCGGACGCCTCTCGCCGCTGACCCACCCCTGGCTCACCGAGCACCGCGTCGACGGCCGGATCACCGTCCCCGGCACGGCCCTCGTGGAGATCGCGGTCCGTGCGGGCGACGAGCACGGCACCCCCCGCCTGGACCGGCTCGACCTGCTCGCCCCGCTGACCCTCGGCGACCGCGACGCGGTGCTGCTCCAGGTGCGCGTCGGCCCCGAGGACGCCTCCGGCCGGCGGACGCTCTCCGTGCACGCCCGCCCGGCGACCGCGGACGACGCCCCCTGGACCACGTACGCCCGGGGTGTCCTCGCCCCCGACGAGGGCGCCGAGGACACCGCCGCGGACCTCGTGGAGTGGCCGCCCGCCGACGCCCGTCAGGTCCCGCTCACGGACCTGGAGTCCGAAGGACGCGCCCTCGGCCCGCTCTTCAGCGGCCTCACCGGGGTGTGGCGGCACGAGGGCGAGGTGTTCGCCGAGGCCGAACTGCCCGCAGGACCCGACAGCGGCTTCGGGCTGCACCCCGCGCTGCTGTCCACCGCCCTGCGCGCCGCCGCCGTCCTCGACGGCACCACGGCCGGTGAGCCGGCCGCCTTCGAGGGCCTCACCCTGCACGCCACCGGCGCCACCGCGCTGCGCGTACGGCTGAGCACCACCGGGCCCGACACCGTCGACCTCACCGCCGTCGACCCCGCGGGCAACCTCGTCCTGACCGCCGAGACCGTGCGCCTGGGCACCCCGGACGGCAGCGCCGACACCCCGGCCGCCACCGGCCGGGGCGACCTGTTCGGGCTGAAGTGGGCGCCCGTCAAGGCCTCGGAGCGCGCCACCGGCACCCGCTGGGCCGTCGTCGGCTCCGACGAACTCGACCTCGGCTACGCCATGCACCGCGCCGACGAGACCGTCACCGCCTACGCGGAGTCCCTCGGCGGCGCCATCGGCGACAGCGGGGTCGCGCCCGATGTGTTCCTGATCCCGCTCGCGGGGGAGAAGGACGCCGGAGCGGAGGGCGTGCACGCCCTCACCACCCGGGTCCTCGGCCACCTCCAGGAGTGGCTGTCCGAGCCCCGGCTCTCCGGCACCCGCCTGGTCTTCGTCACCCGCCGCGCCGTCGCCCTCGACGACGAGGACGTCCTGGACCCGGCCGGCGCGGCCGTCTGGGGCCTGGTGCGCTCCGCGCAGACCGAGAACCCCGGCAGCCTGCTGCTCGTCGACCTCGACGACACCTTCCTGTCCGCCGGAGTGCTGCCCGACGTGCTGACGCTCGACGAGCAGCAGCTCGCGGTCCGCAACTACGAGGTCCGTGCCGCCCGGCTCGCCCGGCTGCCGCGCCCGGCCGACGACGCCCCCGCCGCCGACTGGAACCCCGACGGCACCGTCCTGATCACCGGCGGCACCGGCGGCCTCGGCGCCGCGCTCGCCCGGCACCTGGTCACCAGCCGGGGCGCCCGGCACCTGCTGCTGGCGAGCCGCCGCGGCCCGCAGGCGCCCGGCACGGCCGAACTGGTCGCCGAGCTGACCGGCCTGGGAGCCCAGGTGACCGTCTCCGCCTGCGACGTCGGCGACCGCGACGCGGTCGACACGCTCGTCGCGTCGGTGCCCGCCGAGCACCCGCTGACCGCCGTCGTGCACACCGCGGGTGTCCTGGACGACGCCCTGACCGGCTCGCTCACCCCGGAACAACTGGCCGGTGTGCTGCGACCCAAGGCCGACGCGGCCCTGCACCTGCACGAGGCGACCCTCGGCCAGGACCTCGCCGCGTTCGTGCTGTACTCCTCGATCTCCGGCGTCATCGGCGGCCCCGGACAGGCCAACTACGCCGCCGCCAACGCCTCCCTGGACGCGCTCGCCCACCGGCGCAGGGCGGCCGGTCTGCCCGGTCTGTCCCTCGCCTGGGGCCCCTGGGGCCGCGGCAGCGGCATGACCAGCCAGGTCAGCGACACCGACCTGGGGCGGATGGACCGCGGCGGCACCCCGCCGCTGAGCCTCGAGGACGGCCTCGCCCTGTTCGACGCCGCCCTGGCCCGCACCGAGCCGATGGTCGTGCCCACCCGGATCAATGTCACCGGACTCCAGGTCCAGCAGACGCTGCCCGCGCTCTGGCGCGACCTGGTGCCGCGCCCCCGGCGCACCGCCGCCGCGGACCGCTCGCCCAAGACCGTGCTCGACGGGCTGCGTACGCTCGACACCGCCGGCCGGGAGAAGCTGCTCACCGAGCTGGTCGTCGGCTTCACCGCGGGCCTGCTCGGCCACGCCGACCCCGCCGCCGTCGACCCCGAGCGCGGCTTCCTGGAGCTGGGCTTCGACTCGCTGGTCTCGGTCAGCCTGCGCAACCAGCTCGGCGAACTCCTCGGGCTGCGCCTGCCGACCTCGGTGGTCTTCGACAGCAAGACGCCGGTGAAGCTGGCCCGCCACCTCAACGACGAACTGGGCGACCTGTCCGCTCCCGGCAAGACGTCCGGCACCGCCACCGCAGGCACCACGGTGCACCCCGACGACACCCTGGTCGGCCTGTTCCACAACGCGGTGCGCGGCGGCAAGCTCGTCGAGGCGATGCGGATGCTGAAGGCGGTCGCCAACACCCGGCCCACCTTCGAGACGCCCGCGGACCTGGAGGAACTGTCCGAGGCCGTCACCTTGGCCACGGGACCAGGCTCGCCGCGACTGATCTTCGTCAGCGCGCCCGGCGCCACCGGCGGTGTCCACCAGTACGCGCGCATCGCCGCCCACTTCCGCGGCAAGCGCCACGTCTCGGCACTGCCACTGATGGGCTTCGCCCCCGGCGAGCTGCTGCCCGCCAGCAGCGACGCGGCGGCCCGGATCGTCGCCGAGAGCGTCCTGATGGCCAGCGACGGCGAACCGTTCGTGATGGTCGGCCACTCCACCGGCGGCTCCCTCGCCTACCTCGCGGCCGGCGTCCTGGAGGACACCTGGGGCGTGAAGCCGGAGGCGGTCGTCCTGCTCGACACGGCGTCCATCCGGTACGACCCCTCGGAGGGCAACAACCTCGACCAGACCACCCGCTTCTACCTCGCCGACATCGACTCGCCGTCCGTGACGCTGGGCAGCGCCCGGATGTCCGCGATGGCGCACTGGTTCATGCTGATGACGGACATCGACGCGCCCGCCACGACCGTCCCCACCCTGCTCCTGCGCGCCACACAGGCCAACAACGGCTTCATGCTGGACACCTCCGCGGTGCCCGCCGACGAGGTGATCGACATCGAGGCCGACCACCTGTCCCTGGCCATGGAGCACTCGACCCTGACCGCCGAGGCCATGGAGAACTGGTTCGCCGAGCTTCCGGCCGACGAGGCCTGAGGAGCCGGATCCGGCCGGTGCACGCCACCCCGGCCGGATCCTCCCTGTCCCCCCACCGCATCCGGGGACCCGTCCACTCGTACGGCGCACCCCGGATGCGACAGCGGTCCCACAGCCGGTGACCCGCGCACACCACCACTGTTCCAAGGAGTAGCAGTCCCATGCCCAACCCCACCCCGCCGCCCTCCCTCGAGGACGCCGCACCCTCGGTGCTCCGCCTCAGCCCGCTGCTGCGCGAGCTCCAGATGCGTGCCCCCGTCACCAGGATCACCACTCCGGCCGGAGACGAGGGTTGGCTGGTGACCCGGCACGCCGAGCTGAAGCAGCTGCTGCACGACGAGCGCCTGGCCCGCGCGCACGCCGACCCGGCCAACGCGCCCCGCTACGTCAAGAACCCCTTGATGGACCTGCTCATCATGGACGACGTCGAGGCGGCCCGCGCCGCGCACGCCGAGCTGCGCACTCTGCTCACCCCGCAGTTCTCCGCCCGCCGGGTGCTCAACATGATGCCCATGGTGGAGGGGATCGCGGAGCAGCTCCTGAACGGCTTCGCCGCCCAGGAGCGCCCCGCCGACCTGCGGGGCACCTTCTCGCTGCCGTACTCGCTGACCGTGCTGTGCGCCCTGATCGGCATTCCGATGCAGGAGCAGGGCCAACTCCTCGCGGTGCTGGGCGAGATGGCCACGCTGAACGACGCGGAGAGCGTCGCCAGGAGCCAGGCGAAGCTGTTCGGGCTGCTGACCGATCTGGCCGGCCGCAAGCGGGCCGAACCCGGGGACGACGTGATCTCCCGGCTGTGCGAGACGGTCCCGCAGGACGAGCGCATCGGCCCCATCGCCGCCAGCCTGCTCTTCGCCGGCCTCGACAGCGTCGCCACCCATGTCGACCTGGGCGTCGTGCTGTTCACGCAGTACCCGGACCAGCTGCGGGAGGCACTCGCCGACGAGAAGCTGATGAGGAGCGGCGTCGAGGAGATCCTGCGGGCCGCGAAGGCCGGCGGCTCGGGTGCCGCGCTGCCGCGCTACGCCACCGACGACATCGAGATCGCCGGCGTCACCATGCGCACCGGCGACCTGGTGCTGCTCGACTTCACCCTGGTCAACTTCGACGAGGCGGTCTTCGACGAACCGGAGGTCTTCGACATCCGCCGCTCGCCCAACGAGCACCTGACGTTCGGGCACGGCATGTGGCACTGCATCGGAGCCCCGCTGGCCCGGATGATGCTGAAGACCGCCTACACCCAGCTGTTCACCCGACTCCCCGGCCTGAAGCTGGCCCGCCCGGTCGAGGAACTCCAGGTCACGTCCGGCCAGCTCAACGGCGGCCTCACCGAACTCCCCGTCACCTGGTGACATCCCCCGCCACCCGGCACCCGCGGCCCTCACTCCCCGACGAGTGGGGGCCGCCCCCTCCGAGCGCACTGGGGGAGTCCTTCGTTCAGGAGGTGATGAGGAAGACCTCGTAGCCGAGTCGTGAGTTGTCGACACCGTAGGCGCCGCGCAACAGGTCGGGCGCGCCGGGCAGGTTGTGGGCCAGTTGCTTGCCGGTGCCGGCGTCGACCAGCGCACCGCCTGTCTTCGTGTCGAAGAAGACGCGTCCGTCGACCATCGACCTGAGTTCGACGCCGGCGTCGGACACCGCTTTGGCCGCGATGGTCCATGAGCGTTTCCGTGATGTCAGGTCGTACGCGAATACGTGCCGACTCTTCTCGGCACCGCCGTAGGTCTGGCACACGACGGCTGTCCGGCCATCAGACACACAGGTGGGAAAGCTCGTGGCACCGGACTCGGTGTACAGGACGGTCCCGGACTTCGCGTCGATCAGTTCGAGGTCAACGGTGAATCCCAGAAGGTCGCCGATGTCGTTGGGATCGGCTGCCTTGGGCAGGGCAACCACGTTGGCGCCGGTGACAGCGAGGTCGGCGGCCGAGGCCGTCGCGTGCGTCCAGCGTGGCTGCCCGGTCGCCGCGTCGAGGCCCGTCACCTTGTCGTAGGCGTCCTCGTGATCGCTGACGAGTACCGTGTCTCCCTCGATGCCCCGTGCCGTACGCCCCGACTGCCGCCACAGCACCTTGCCGGTTGTGGCGTCGACCACCGCGGTCAGCCGCTTCTCGTCCGGCACCGTCGGCAAGGCCCGCTTGTCGGTGACCAGGACGAACCGGCCGGATGTGCCGACGACGGTGTCGATGCCGGTGATCGGCGTGCGCCAGCGCTGGGTGCCGTCGAAGTCGAGCCCGACGACACCTTGTTCGGAGCTGTCGGCCTCGATCCCCGCACCGGTCGTGGTGGTGTCGTACGGCAGCACGAGTGTCGAGTCGGCCAGCGCGGGCGAGCCGGGCGTGCACCGCAGATCAACGCCGTCGATCTTCCCGACGATGCGCCACTTCTGCATGTCCGGCGTGGCGAGAGGTCTGGCCGTCAGGACGCACTGGCCGCTTCCGCTCAGTTCCACCAGGAGATCGTCGGTGAGCATGGCGCTGCCTGATCCCTGGGCGACCTCCTTCAGGCCGACCGGTGGCCCGCTGCGTACGGTGGGTACCGCTACGGCGGTGCTCGAGGCGCCGCCTGTCGAGGTGGTGCTGGGCGGCCGATCGCCGCTGCCGCTGCCGCTGCCGCTGCCGCTGTCGCAGGCGCCGAGCAAAGCGCCTGCGAGGAGGGCACCGCCGAGCGCCATGCCCAGTCTGACCGAGTGGTCACCGTGCCGAGCCGCCTCGCAGCGCATTCCGCTCTCCATTCGTCATGGCTGTACGCGGTCGGTCAGTTTCTACCTCTGGCGACGAGAGCCGTCCAGACGAACGGCATCAGCACCGGCTGATCGGCCAGTCGGCCTCCGAACCGCAGCCGCAGCCGAACGTGGTACGGGCCGTACCCGCCGATCGGCAGATACGGCCCGTTGAACTCCCGCTCCGCCTTGGCTAGCCCTCCACCACGGTGATCGCCATCGACGGGCAGACCACCGCGGCCTCGCGGACCACCTCCACCGTGGCCGGGTCCGACGGCTGTGCGACGACGGTCACCAGGCCGTCGTCGTCCTGGTCGAACACGTCCGACGCGGTCAGGACGCACTGTCCGGCGCCGACGCAGCGATCGACGTCCACGTTGACGTGCACCATCATTCCTCCAGGGTCGTTCCAGCGGGCCCGCCGCCGCGGCGGCGGCCCCGTCGCTCAGTTCCAGGTGACGGGCAGCTCGTGCAGACCGAACAGCACGCCGTCGTACTTCAAGGGCAACTCCTCGACCGGCACAGCCAGTTCGAGGGTCGGGATGCGCTCGAACAGGGTGCGATAGGCGAGCTCCATCTCCACCCGCACCAGGTTCTGCCCGAGGCACTGGTGGACGCCGTACCCGAACGCCACGTGCGAGCGCGCGGAGCGCTCCGGGTTGAACTCCTCGGGCTTGTCGAAGACCGAACCGTCGTGATTGGCGGCGGCGATCAACGGCACGATGCCCTCACCGGCCTTGATCAGCTGGCCGCCGATCTCCACGTCCTCCACGGCCACCCGGAAGGACACCAGGTCGGCGACCGAGTAGTAGCGCAGCATCTCCTCGACGATGCGGTCGTCGCCGATCCACTGCGGGTTGGTCAGCAGCTGGACGACGCCGAGGCCGATGTTGTTCGCCGTGGTCTCGTGCCCCGCGATGAGCAGCAGCATCGACACCCCGGACAGCTCCTGCCGGGACAGGGTGCCGGCCCGCTGCAGCCGGCTGATCAGGTCGTCGCCGGGGCGGCGCTCCTTGATCTGGATGAGCCGGTTCAGATAGCGCAGCAGCACCTTGGACGCCGCGTCGCGTTCCTCGTCGGTGGAGGACAGGGTCACCAGGACCCTTGTCTTCGCCTCGAAGAAGTCCCGGTCCGCCTTGGGCACCCCGAGCAGATCGGAGATGACCAGCGACGGCACGGACAGCGCGAAGTCCGCGATCAGGTCGGCCGAGTTGCCCGCGGCGAGCATCGCGTCGATCCGCTCGTCCACGATCTGCTGGATCGCCGGACGCAGCTCCCGCACCTTGCGCACGGTGAACTCCGGGATCAGCGTCTTGCGGAACCGGTCGTGCTCCGGCGGATCCAGCGCCACGAACCAGCCCGGGATCTCCGACTGCGAGGGGGCGCCACCGGTGCGCCTGGCCCGCGGGAAGCCGGGGCGGGACGGGTCCGCGCTGATCCGGGGGTCGGTCAGCACGGTCCGCACGTCCTCGTGCCGCGTCACCAGCCACACCGGGCCGCTGGCGGGCAGTTCGGAGCGGACCAGGCCCTCGCCCGCCCGGTAGTCGGCGTACTCCGGCGGCGGGAACGGACGGCCCGGCCGGCGCAGCGGGAAGGCGACCGGGCAGCCCGGCGCGTACGTCGTCGCCCCGGTGTCGGCGGTCATCGCCCGGCTCCGTAGAAGTCGCGGATCCGGTCGGTGACGAACTCCTGGTCCTGCGCGGTCAGTCCGGTGTGCGTCGGCAGGTAGAAGCCGTCCTCGCTGAACCGGGAGGCGTTCAGCGACGGCCAGTCGGCGTCGTAGTAGCCCGGCTGACGGCTCATCGGCTTGAAGAACACCCGGGTCTCGACGCCCTGGTCGGCCAGGTACGCGCGCAGCTCCTCGCTCCGCTCGGCCCGCAGGTCGTACATCCACAGCACGTCGCGGGCCGGCATCAGCGTGATGCCGGGCACGTCCCGCAGCGCCTCGTCGTAGCGCTTCTCGATGTCGCGGCGGGTCGCGAGGATGGTGTCCAGCTGCTCGGTCTGCGCGAGCGCCACCGCGGCCTGCATGTTCGTCATGCGGTAGTTGTAGGCCAGCTTCTTGTGCAGGAAGCTGTGGTCCTTGGTGAACGCCATCGCCCGCAGATGCGCCATCTGCTCGGCCAGACGGGCGTCCCGGGTCAGACACACCCCGCCCTCACCCGCCGTGATGATCTTGTTGGCGAACAGGGAGAAGCAGGCGATGTCGCCCACCGGGCGCACCCCGTGCGCCTCCGCCGAGTCCTCGACGACCCGCAGGTTGTACTCGTACGCCAGGTTCATGATGGCGTCCATGTCGCACTGCCGGCCGTAGACGTGCACCGGCATGATCACCTTGGTGCGCGGGGTGATCTTCTCCTCGACGCGCGAGACGTCGATGTTCAGGTCGTCGCCGCAGTCCACGAACACCGGGGTCGCGCCCGTGTAGGTGACCGCCCACGCGGTCGCGATCATCGTGAACTCCGGGACGATCACCTCGTCGCCGCGGCCGACGCCCAGCGCCCGCAGCGCCAGCGTCAGCGCGGTGGTGCCCGACGAACAGGCGACACCGTGCGGCATGTCGTTCCAGGCGGCGAACGCCTCCTCGAACCGCCGGACGTAGGGGCCCTGCGACGAGATCCAGCCGCCGCCGACGGCCTCCGTCACGTACTCCAGCTCGCGGCCCTTCAGCCACGGCATGGAGACCGGATACGTATAGGACATCCTTGACCTCCTCGAATTCCTCGGTCAGTCGTTGGCCAGCACGGGCAGGCCGAGCAGCAGGTCGGCGGCGGCAGTACGACCGCCCGCGGCCTTCAGCAACCCGGCGTAGTACTCGGCGCGTTCGGTGAACGAGGACTCGTTCAGCACGCGGGTGACCTTGTCGAGGACGTCGTCCGTGTCCACGGTCTCGGGACGGTCGACGGTCAGGCTCACGCCGAAGTCCTGGCCGCGCACGGCCTGGTCGTCGCAGTCCACCCACAACGGCCGCACCACGAGCGGCTTTCCGAAGTACAGGCCCTCGTGGTAGCCGTTGCCGCCGGCGTGCGTGAAGAACACCTTGACGTTCGGGTGCGCCAGCACGTCCAGCTGCGAGGGCACCCAGCTCTCGATCCGCAGGTTCGCGGGCAGTTCCTCGGCCGGGGGCAGCAGATGCTGCTGCTCGCTCGGCAGCTTCCACAGCACCTGGTGGCCCTCGCCCTCAAGCCGGCGGGCCACCTCCACCAGTGAGGCGACCTGCTCCCGGGTGAGTCGGGTGATGGTGCCGAAGCCCATGAAGACCACGGACTTCTGCTCCGCCAGCCAGTCCGACAGACCGTCGTCGTCCGGCGCCTGCGGCAGCGGCGGCACCAGCGTGCCCACCAGCCGCACCTTCTCGTGCATCGGGAACGGGTAGTCCAGCTCGGCCACCGAGTAGCACAGCACCTGCTCGGCGTGGTCGACGCGCGCCATCATCTGCCGCGCCTCGGGGGAGATGCCCAGCTCGCCGCGGACACGGTTGTCCTCCTCGACGACCTCGCGCATCTCCTTCGACATGAACATCCCGAGCGTGCGCACCCGGAACAGCTCGTTCTCCACCCGCTGGGCGATCGACATCTTCCCCGGCAGACCCGAGTGCGGCACCGGGAACCCGGACGGCGTGTACGACTTGGCGAACGGCACGTGCGAGGTCAGTACGTTGCTCGGCAGGAACGGCACCCCGAGCACGAACGGGATCTTCTTGGTGATCGCCAGCTCGTACCCGAACTGGCACATGCTCTCGATCACCATCAGGGCGGGCTGGACCTCCTCGACGACCTTCTCCAACGCCCGGTACTTCTCCACCCGGGTCTCGGGCGCGAAGGAGTGCCGGATGACCGCGCGGTGCGCCTTGAACCGGGACCGCTGCGTCACCTCGGCATACGTCTCGTCGTCCCAGGTGACCGCCGACATCTGCGACACGGTGTCACCGAGCGAGGCGAACCGCAGCTCACTGCCCGCCGACGCCGACTCGATCTGGTTCCGCGCCTTCTCGTCCGTGGCGAACCACAGATCCTCCACACCCCGCCGGGACAATTCCTCGGCCAGTACGAGCAGCGGATTGAGAAGACCGCTTTCCGCATAACTCACGAACAGGATCGGCCGCCTGTGCGCGCCCATGACAACACCCTCCGGAAAGTGGCGGACCGCGCGGCCCGCACGCCTCGCGCCCACCCACCGAATGTCGCCGGATGACCGCTTTCGCCGACGCCGCCGCCTGTCGCGCACGCCGTCACAGGACACCGCCGACCCCGCCGCGCGGTACACCGTGCCGCGCGGGAGAAGCGTGCCGCCCACTTCGTCTCACGCCAGGGTCCGGGGAATCCCTAGTCTTCGCGCGCAAGCGGGGGTTTTCGCGCCGTCCGGGCGCGGCCGGGCGCCCAACCCCGTGATTTCTTAGGGAAAAGTACAGGCTTCGCGCGCTTACGATCCCGCAGCCAGAGGTGGCCACAGGACCGACTTTTCCGCAGGGGTGAGCGAGGCATGACGATCGGAGCCGACGAGGACCCGGTGGTGGTCGTCGGAATGGCCTGCCGCTATCCGGGAGGCGTCGAGGGGCCCGAGGACCTGTGGGAACTGGTCCGCTCCGGCCGCGACGCGACCGGGCCGTTCCCCGGCGACCGCGGCTGGGACCTGGCCGCCCTGACCGGCGACGGGCCCGGCCGCAGCGTGACCCACCGCGGCGGATTCCTCGCCGCGGCCGCCGACTTCGACGCCGGCTTCTTCGGGATGTCGCCCCGCGAGGCCGTCTCCACCGACCCGCAGCAGCGGCTCGTCCTGGAGACCTCCTGGCAGGCCCTGGAACACGCCGGCATCGACCCGCACACCCTGCGCGGCACCCGCACCGGCGTCTTCGTCGGCACGGGCGGCCAGGACTACGCGACCGTCACCAACGCCTCCCGCGAGGACCTCACCGGACACGCCCTCACCGGCCTGTCGCCGAGCCTCGCCTCCGGGCGGCTGGCCCACTTCCTCGGCCTCGAAGGACCCGCCGTCACCCTCGACACGGCGTCCTCCTCGTCCTTGGTCGCCCTCCACTACGCGCTGCGCTCGCTGCGGTCGGGGGAGTGCACCACCGCGCTGGCCGGCGGCGTCGCCGTGATGTCCACACCGGTCGGGTTCGTCGCCTACACCCGGCAGGGCGGACTCGCCGCCGACGGCCGCTGCAAGGTCTTCTCCGACGACGCCGACGGCACCACCTGGGCGGAGGGCGCCGGCCTGGTCGTGCTGGAGCGCCTGTCCACCGCCCGCGCCGCCGGGCACCGGGTGCTCGCCGTGCTGCGCGGCTCCGCCGTCAACCAGGACGGCGCCTCCGACGGCCTCACCGCCCCCAGCGGACCGGCCCAGGAGCGCGTCATCCGCGAGGCCCTCACCGACGCCGGACTCGGTCCCGCCGACATCGACCTCGTCGAGGCCCACGGCACCGGCACCCGGCTCGGCGACCCCGTCGAGGCCCGCGCCCTGCTCGCCACCTACGGCCAGGACCGCGACGGCGGACAGCCGCTGCGCCTCGGCTCCCTGAAGTCGAACATCGGGCACGCGCAGGCCGCCGCCGGCATCGGCGGACTCGTCAAGGCCGTCCAGGCGATGCGCCACGGCCTGCTGCCGGAAACCCTGAACGTGTCCGCCCCCACCCGGCAGGTCGACTGGTCGGCCGGGGCCGTCGAACTCCTCACCGAGCCCCTGCCCTGGCCCGCCACCGGCCGCCCGCGCCGCGCCGCCGTGTCCTCCTTCGGCATCAGCGGCACCAACGCGCATGTCATCGTGGAGGAAGCCCCGACGAGCGACCCCGCCGCCGCGGTCCCCGCCGGGCCCGCCCACCGGGGCGTAGCCGACTCCGTCGAGCGGCCCGCTGCCCCTGCTGGGGAGCCCGCCGACACCTCTGCCGCCGTCGCTGTTGACGCCGGCCCGGCCGACCGCCCGGTCACCCCCGCCGCTCAACTCGCCGCCCTCGTGCCCGCGTCCGACGCCGTCGCCTGGCCGGTGTCCGCGGCCTCCCCGGAGGCCCTCGACGCCCAGATCGACCGGCTCACCTCCTTCGTCCGCGCCCACCCCGGCCTCGACCCGCTGGACGTCGGCCACTCCCTGGCCGGCGGCCGGGCCGCGCTGCGCCACCGCGCCGTGCTGACGCCGACCGGCGCCGGCGCCGTGGAGCGTGTCCGCGGCGAGGCCGCCCCCCGCACCACCGCCGTCCTCTTCTCCGGACAGGGTTCCCAGCGGCTCGGCATGGGCCGTGAACTCGCCGCCCGTTTCCCGGTGTTCGCCGAGGCTCTGGATGCTGTCCTGGCCGCCCTCGACGCCGAACTGGAGCGTCCGGTGCGGTCCGTGATGTGGGGAGAGGATCCCGCCGCACTCGACCGCACCGGATGGACCCAGCCCGCGCTGTTCGCCTTCGAGGTCGCCCTCCACCGGCTCGCCGAGTCCTTCGGGCTGCGCCCGGGCGCCGTCGGCGGCCACTCCGTCGGCGAGATAGCCGCCGCGCACGTCGCCGGGGTGTTCTCGCTGGAGGACGCCGCGCGTCTGGTCGCCGCCCGCGCCACCCTGATGCAGGCACTGCCCGCCGGCGGCGCCATGTCCGCCGTCGAGGCCTCCGAGGGCGAGGTGCTCCCGCTGCTCGGCGGCGACGTCTCGCTCGCCGCGGTCAACGGCCCCACCGCGGTCGTCGTGTCCGGCGCCGAGGACGCCGTGGAGCGGGTCGCCGCCCACTTCGCGGCGCAGGGCCGCCGCACCAGCCGTCTCGCGGTCTCGCACGCCTTCCACTCGCCGCTGATGGAGCCGATGCTCGACGCCTTCCGGGACGTCGTCGCCCAGCTCACCTTCCACGAGCCGACGCTGCCGGTCATCTCCAATCTCACCGGTGAACTCGCCGGTGCCGGGCTCGCCACCCCCGAGTACTGGGTGCGGCACGTGCGCGGCACCGTACGCTTCGCCGACGGCGTGACGGCCATGCGCCAGCACGGCGCCGACCTGCTGGTCGAACTGGGTCCCGGCAGCGTCCTGACCGCCCTCGCCCGCACCGTCCTCGGCCCGGACGGCCCGGGCACCCCGGTCGATGTCGTCCCCACCCTCCGCAAGGACCAGCCCGAGGAGACCGCCCTCACCGCCGCGCTCGCCCGGCTCTACGTCCTCGGCGTACCCGTCGACTGGTCCGCCCTCTACACCGGCACCGGAGCCCGCCGCACCGACCTGCCGACGTACGCCTTCCAGCGCGCCCGGCACTGGCCCGCCCCGGCCCGGCCCGGCACCCCCCATGCCGCGGGCGGCGGGCATCCGCTGCTCGGCCCGGCCGTCGAACTCGCCGACGGCGGCACGGTGTCGGGCGCGACGCTCTCCCTCGCCACCCACCCCTGGCTCGCCGACCACGCCGTCGCCGGACGCGTCCTGCTGCCCGCCGCCGTACTGGTGGAACTCGCCGCCCGCGCGGGTGACGACACCGGATGCGACGTCCTGCACGAACTCGCCCTGGTCGAGGCGCCGGTCCTGCAGGGCGATGACACCCTGGACCTCCAGGTCCGAGTCGGCTCCGCCGACGAGGCCGGCCGACGCACCCTCACCGTCCACTCCCGTCCCGGCAACACCACCGCCAAGCCCTGGACCCAGCGGGCCGGCGGCCTGCTCGGCACCGCGCCCGACACCGCGGCACCCGACACCTCCTTCGCGACCACCTGGCCCCCGCCGGGCGCCGAACCCCTCGACCTCGACGACCCCTACGAGCGGCTGGCCGACGACGGCCTCGACCTCGGCCCCGCCTTCCAGGGCCTGCGCGCCGCCTGGCACCACGACGGGGCGATCCTCGCCGAGGTCGAAATCCCCGCCGGCACCACCGACGACCCCGGCGCCTACGGAGTGCACCCCGCGCTCCTCGACGCCGCCCGGCACGCCGCCCTCACCACGACCGGCACACTCCCCGTCGCCTGGCACGGAGTCCGGCTGCACGCCGTCGGCGCCACCGCCCTGCGGGTGCGGATCGGCTCCGCCGACGACGGCGCCCTGGCCCTGACCGCCGCCGACGTCACCGGCGCCCCGGTGCTCACCGCCGACGCCGTCGTCGTACGGCGGCTCACCGAACAGGAGCGCACCGCCCCCCGGCCGCTCACGCGCGCCCGCACCCAGCACACCGCCGCGCCACGCCCCGCCCGTCCCGTCGCCGCGGCACCCGGCGCCGCACCCGCCGGCCCGTCCGCCGCCCCGGCGCCGGACGGCTTCGCGGCCGAGACGGCGGCCCTGGCCCCGGCCGAGCGCGAACGCCGGCTCACCGGCCTGGTGCGGACCCAGGCGGCGGCCGTCCTCGGCCACCAGGGACCGGACGCCGTCGGACCCCGCGCGGTCTTCAAGGAACTGGGCTTCGACTCGCTGGCCGGGGTGGAACTCAGCGACCGCCTCACCGCACTCACCGGACTGCGACTGCCGGCCACCCTCGTCTTCAACTTCCCCACCCCCGAACTCGCGGCCCGGCGCATCGGGGACCTCCTCGTCGCATCCGGCCCCCCACCGCGCGGATCGTGCGACGACGAACTCACCAGGTTCGAGGCCACTGTGCGGACCCTGCCGGACGGCGGCCCCGAACGCCAGGCCGTCGCGGACCGCCTGGACGCACTCGCCGCCTCGCTCCGCCGTGACCCGGCCCCGCGGGAGAGCCTCTCCGACGAGGACATCGGCTCGGTGTCGGTCGAGAGGCTGCTCGACCTCATCGACGAGGAGTTCGAAACCACATAGCGGATTCTCAGCTTTCCTTCGCGCCCCGATGACGAGGACGGACCCGATGCCGGAACCCCAGCAGAACCAGCAGGAAAAAGTTGTCGACTACCTTCGCCGGGTCACCAACGATCTGCGCCGCGCCCGCCGCCGCATAGGCGAGTTGGAATCCCGTGACAACGAGCCCGTCGCGATCGTCGGAATGAGCTGCCGGCTGCCGGGCGGAGTGAGATCGCCGGAATCCCTGTGGGAACTCGTGGAATCCGGCGGGGACGCCATTTCCGGATTTCCCGTCGACCGCGGCTGGGACATCGAGGCACTCACCGGAAACGGCGAGGGAAGCAGTTCCACGCACGAGGGCGGATTCCTCTACGAGGCCCCCGACTTCGACGCCGGATTCTTCGGTATCTCGCCGCGCGAGGCGACCGCCATGGACCCGCAGCAGCGCCTGCTGCTCGAAGTCTCCTGGGAGGCCCTGGAACGGGCCGGCATCGCCCCCACCTCCCTGCGCTCCAGTTCGACCGGCGTCTTCGTGGGCTCCTACCACTGGGGCGCCCCCTCCGCGGACACCGCCACCGAACTCCACGGCCACGCCCTGACCGGCACCGCCGCCAGCGTGCTGTCCGGCCGGCTCTCCTACGTCTACGGTCTCGAGGGGCCGGCGGTCACCGTCGACACCGCGTGCTCCTCCTCCCTCGTCGCCCTGCACCTGGCGGCCCAGTCGCTGCGCCGCGGGGAGTCCTCGCTCGCCCTCGTCGGCGGTGTCACCCTCCTCGCCGAGCCCTCCGTCTTCGTGGAGTTCAGCGCCCAGGGCGGCCTGGCCAACGACGGCCGCTGCAAGGCGTTCTCCGACGACGCCGACGGCACCGGCTGGGGCGAGGGCGTCGGCGTCCTCGTCGTCGAGCGACTCTCCGACGCCGTCCGCAACGGCCACCCCGTGCTCGCCGTGCTGCGCGGCTCCGCCGTCAACCAGGACGGCGCCTCCAACGGCCTGAGCGCCCCCAACGGCCGCGCCCAGGAACAGGTCATCCGCCAGGCCCTGGACAACTGCGGCCTCACCGCGGCCGATGTCGACGCCGTCGAGGCACACGGCACCGGCACCCGGCTCGGTGACCCCATCGAGGCACAGGCCCTGCTCGCCACCTACGGCCAGGAGCACGGCCCCGAACAGCCCCTGTGGCTGGGCTCCCTGAAGTCCAACATCGGCCACACCCAGGCCGCCGCCGGTGTCGCGGGCGTCATCAAGATGGTCATGGCGCTCCGTCAGGGCGTGCTGCCCCCGACCCTGCACGCCGACTCGCCCTCCGCCCACGTCGACTGGGAGTCGGGCCATGTCCGCCTGCTGAACGAGCCCGTCGTCTGGCCGGAGACCGGCCGCCCGCGCCGCGCCGCCGTGTCCTCCTTCGGCATCAGCGGCACCAACGCCCACGCCGTGCTCGAGCAGGCCCCCGTGCCCGCCGAGGACGCCGAGACCGAGGACGCCCCGCAGCAGCCGGCCGCCGTGCCGGGCGCCCTGCCGTGGCTGCTCTCCGCCCGCTCCGAGCAGGCGCTCCGCGACCAGGCCGCCGCCCTCGTCACCCGCTTCGACGCCGACACCGAGCCACGCCCCCAGGACGTCGGCCACAGCCTGCTGACCTCCCGGGCCCTGCTGGAGCGCCGGGCTGTCGTCGTCGCGGCCGGCCGCGACGAACTGCTCGCCGGTAGCCTCGCGCTGGCCGAGGGCCGGTCCTGGAACGGACTCGCCGAGGGCGTCGCCGACGTCGACGGCCGCACCGTCTTCGTCTTCCCGGGCCAGGGCTCCCAGTGGGTGGGCATGGGTGCCCGACTCCTCGACGAGTCGCCGGTGTTCGCGGAGCGGATCGCCGAATGCGCCGCCGCGCTGGCCGAGTTCACCGACTGGGACCTGGTCGACGTCCTGCGGGGCGTCGAGGGTGCTCCGACGCTGGAGCGCGTGGACGTCGTCCAGCCGGCGTCGTTCGCGGTGATGGTGTCCCTGGCCGCCGTGTGGCGGGCGCAGGGTGTGGAGCCGGACGCTGTGGTGGGTCACTCGCAGGGTGAGATCGCCGCCGCGGTGGTCTCCGGCGCCCTGTCGCTGCGCGACGGCGCCCGGGTCGTGACGCTGCGCAGCCAGGCCATCGGCCGGACGCTGGCCGGGCGGGGCGGGATGATGTCGGTGGCGCTGCCCGTCGCCGAGGTGGAGGCCCGTCTGGCGGCGTTCGGCGGACGGGTGTCCGTCGCCGCCGAGAACGGCCCCCGCTCCTGTGTGGTCTCCGGCGAACCCGGCGCCCTGGACGAGCTGTCCGAACTGCTCGCCGCCGGGGGCGTGCGGGTGCGCCGCGTCCCCGTGGACTACGCCTCGCACTCCCACCATGTCGAGGACCTGCACGACGAGATCCTCCAGCTGCTGGCCGAGGTCGCGCCCAGGGCGTCCGAGGTTCCGCTGTTCTCCACGGTCACCGGTGACTGGCTGGACACCACCGTCATGGACGCCGGCTACTGGTTCCGCAGCCTGCGCGGCCGGGTGCTGTTCGCGGACGCCATCCGTGGTCTGCTCGACACCGAGCACCGTGCCTTCATCGAGGTCAGCTCCCACCCGGTGCTCGCCATGTCCGTCCAGGACATGATCGACGACGCCGGAGTGGTGGGCGTGGCCTCCGGCACCCTGCGCCGCGACAACGGTGGCTTGGACCGCTTCCTGCTGTCCGCCGCCGAGGTGTTCGTGCGCGGTGTCCAGGTCGACTGGGCCGCCGTGTTCGAGGGGACCGGTGCGTCCCGTGTCGACCTGCCCACCTACGCCTTCCAGCACGAGCGGTACTGGAACGACCGTGCCGTCGTGGACCGTTCGGCCTCCGCGCCGATGGACGCCGAGTTCTGGGCGGCCGTCGAGCAGGCGGACGTCTCCGCCCTCACCGAGGCGCTCGGCACCGACGAGGAGTCCGTCGCCGCGATCCTGCCCGGCCTCGCCTCCTGGCGCCGCACCCGCGGCGAGCGCTCCACCGTCGACTCCTGGCGCTACCGGGTCATCTGGGAGCCGCTGGCCCAGATCCCGCGCGCCACCCTGGACGGCACCTGGCTGCTGGTGTCCGCCGGCGCCGGCGGCGACGACGTCGCCGAGGCGCTGGAGGCGGGCGGTGCCGAGGTGCGGCACCTCGTCCTCGACGAGACTTGCACCGACCCCGCCGTCCTGCGCGAGCACCTCACGGACACGGACGGCCTCACCGGCATCGTCTCCGTCCTCGCCGACGCCGAGGAGGACTGCGTCCGCCACCCCGGACTCACCCTCGGACTCGCCCTGTCGGTGTCGCTGGCACAGGCACTCGGCGAGGCCGGCGTCACCGCCCCGCTGTGGTTCCTGACCCGCGGCGCCTTCTCCACCGGCCCGTCCGACACCGTCACTCGGCCGCTGCAGAGCCAGGTCGCCGGACTCGGCTGGACCGTCGCCGTCGAACACCCCCACCGCTGGGGCGGCGTCGTCGACCTGCCCGAGGCGCCAGCGCCGCAACTGGCGACGTCTGCCCCGTCGCGACGCCCGGCACGCTCCCCCGAGCTCTTCGAGCAGGGGGGACCCCCACTCGCCGCACCGGCCGAAAGCCCGAGTACGTCCAGTACGAGGACTTCCGGCCGGCACACCGAGAGCACGCACCGGACGCCGCTCCTTCACGGGCAAACGTCACCTGCCGCGGCACTGGACACCCGCGCCGCCCAGCGACTCGTCGCCGCCCTCGCCGGCGCGCTCGGCGACGAGGACCAGCTCGCCGTGCGGCCCGCCGGTGTCCTCGCCCGCCGCATCGTCCGCGCGAGCGGCGACACCCGCCGCAGGGCCCGCTCCTGGAAGCCGCGCGGCACCACCCTGGTCACCGGCGGCTCCGGCACCCTCGCCCCCGGACTCGCCCGCCATCTGGCCGCCCAGGGCGCCGAGCACCTGGTGCTGCTCAGCCGCCGCGGCGCCGACGCCCCCGGCGCGGCCGAACTCGCCGCCGAACTCCAGGCGGCGGGCACCGAGGTGCGGTTCGCGGCCTGCGACATCACCGACCCCGACGCGGTCGCCGCCCTGCTCGCCGACCTGAAGGCCGAGGGCCGCACCGTCCGCACGGTCGTGCACACCGCCGCCGTCATCAAACTGGCCGCGCTCGCCGACACCACCGTCGACGCGTTCGCCGATGTGGTGCACGCCAAGGTCACCGGCGCCCGGATCCTCGACGAACTCCTCGACGACGAGGAGCTGGACGACTTCGTCCTGTACTCCTCCACCGCCGGCATGTGGGGCAGCGGTGTGCACGCCGCGTATGTCGCGGGGAACGCCTATCTGTCCGCGCTCGCCGAACAGCGCCGCGCCCGCGGGGCCCGCGCCACCTCCATCCACTGGGGCAAGTGGCCCGACGACCTCGAGCGCGAGCTGGCCGACCCGCACCAGATCCGCCGCAGCGGCCTTGAGTACCTCGACCCGGAGCTGGCGATGACCGCCCTGACCCGGGTCATGGAGGACGACGAGACCGTCATCGGGCTGATGGACATCGACTGGGGCACGTACCACGACGTCTTCACGGCCGGACGGCCCTCGCACCTGTTCGACCGGATCCCCGAGGTGGCGCGGCTGCTGGCCGACCGGGCCGCGCCCGCCGCGACGGCCGCCGCCACCAGCGGTCTGGCCGCCCGCCTCCAGGGCGTGTCTGCCGCCGAGCAGGACCGGATCGTGCTCTCCGTGGTCCGCGAGGAGACCGCCGCCGTCCTCGGCCACGCCTCCGCCGATACCGTCCCGGAGCGCCGCGCCTTCCGCGACATCGGCTTCGACTCGGTGACCGCCGTCGACCTGCGCAACCGCCTGGTCGCCGCGACCGGGCTCACCCTGCCGTCCACCATGGTCTTCGACCACCCCAACGCGGTCGCGCTCGCCACGTTCCTGAAGACCACCGCGCTCGGCACCACCGGCACGGCCGGCGACCGGCCCACCGCCGCGCACGCCGCGGGCGCCGACGACGACCCGATCGTCATCGTCGGCATGAGCTGCCGCTTCCCCGGCGGCGCGAACACCCCGGAGGAGATGCTGCGGCTCGCCCTCGACGGCGCCGACGTCATCTCCGAGTTCCCCGCCGACCGCGGCTGGGACGCCCACGGCCTCTACGACCCGGACCCCGACCGACAGGGCCGCACCTACTCCGTGCACGGCGGCTTCCTGCACGAGGCGGCCGGCTTCGACGCCGGGTTCTTCGGCATCTCGCCCCGCGAGGCGCTCGCCATGGACCCGCAGCAGCGGCTGCTCCTGGAGACCTCCTGGGAGGTCCTGGAGCGGGCCGGCATCGACCCCGAGTCGCTGCACTCCACCGCCACCGGCGCCTTCTTCGGCGCCAGCTACCAGGACTACTCCAGCAGCGTGCAGAACGGCACCGAGGGCGCCGAGGTGCACATGATGACCGGCACCGCGGCCAGCGTGCTGTCCGGCCGGATCTCCTATCTGCTGGGCCTCGAGGGCCCCGCGGTCACCGTCGACACCGCCTGCTCCTCCTCCCTGGTCGCGATGCACCTGGCCTGCCAGTCGCTGCGCAGCGGCGAGAGCAGCCTCGCGCTGGCCGGCGGCGCCGCCGTCATGGCCACCCCGCACGCGTACATCGGCTTCAGCCGGCAGCGCGCACTGGCCGAGAACGGCCGCTGCAAGCCGTTCGCCGAGGGCGCCGACGGCATGACCCTCGCCGAGGGCGTCGGCGTCGTCCTGCTGGAGAAGCTCTCCGACGCCCGCCGCAACGGCCACCGCGTCCTCGCCGTCGTCCGCGGCTCCGCCCTCAACCAGGACGGTGCCTCCAACGGACTGACCGCCCCCAATGGCCTCTCCCAGCAGCGTGTCATCCGCCAGGCCCTCGCCAACGCCGGACTCGGCACCGCCGACGTCGACGTGGTCGAGGCGCACGGCACCGGCACCAAGCTCGGTGACCCGATCGAGGCCGGCGCCCTGCTCGCCACCTACGGCCAGGGCCGCGACGGCGGACAGCCGCTGCTGCTGGGCTCGGTGAAGTCCAACATCGGCCACACCCAGGCCGCCGCGGGCGTCGCGGGCGTCATCAAGATGGTGATGGCCATGCAGGCCGGCGAACTGCCCGGCACCCTGCACATCGACGAGCCCTCCAGCCATGTCGACTGGACCTCCGGCGCCGTCACCCTGCTGCGCGAGCGCACCGAGTGGCCCGCCGTGGGGGACCGCCCCCGCCGGGCCGGCGTCTCCTCCTTCGGCATCAGCGGCACCAACGCCCACCTCCTCCTGGAGCAGGCCCCGCCCGCCGAGAAGCCCGTCGAGGAGCCCTCCGAAGAACCCGCCGGGGACATCGAGGACGCCCCGCTCGTCCCCTGGCTGCTGTCCGCCAAGTCCGCGCAGGCGCTGCGCGAGCAGGCGTCCCGGCTGCTGACCGCGACCACCGGCACCGACGTCACCGTCGAGCCCGCCCGCGTCGGACACGCGCTGGCCACCACCAGGACCGCCTTCGACCACCGCGCCGTCGTCCTCGGCAGCCGGCCCGAGGACTTCACCCGCGGCCTGGAAGCCGTGGTGTCCTCCACGTCCGCCCCCGGCGTCGTCACCGGCACCGCGGGACCGGACGCCACGGGACCCGTCTTCGTCTACCCGGGCCAGGGCTCCCAGTGGTGGGGGATGGGCCGCGAACTCCTCGCCGGCTCCGAGGTGTTCCGCACCGCCGTCGACGACTGCGCCGCGGCGCTCGCCCCGTACACCGACTGGTCCCTGCACGAGGTGCTGGCCGGCGAGGGCGACCCGGAGCTCCTGGAGCGCGTGGACGTCGTACAGCCCGCCCTGTTCTCGATGATGGTCGCGCTCACCGCGCTGTGGCGGGCACACGGCGTCGAACCGGCCGCCGTCGTCGGCCACTCGCAGGGCGAGATCGCCGCCGCCCATGTCGCCGGGGCGCTCAGCCTGGAGGACGCCGCCCTCGTCGTGGCGCTGCGCAGCCAGGCCCTGCCCCAGCTGTCCGGGCTCGGCGGCATGATGTCCGTCGCCGCGCCCGCCGCACGCGTCACCGAACTCCTTCAGCACTGGGGCGAGGCGCTGTCCATCGCCGCCGTCAACGGCCCCTCCTCGGTGATCGTCTCCGGCGACGCCGACGCCCTCGACGAGCTCCTGGAGACCTGCCGCGAGCAGAACGTACGGGCCCGCAAGGTGTCCGTGGACTACGCCTCGCACGGCCGGCACGTCGAGGCCGTGCGCGACGAACTCGCCCGCGTCCTCGCCCCCGTCAACCCCCGCACCCCCGAGGTGCCGTTCTACTCGACCGTCACCGGCGCCCGACTCGACGAGGCGGCCTTCGACGGCACCTACTGGTACACCAACCTGCGGCAGACGGTGCTGATGGAGGACGCCACCCGCGCCCTCATCGCCGCCGGACACCGGGTGTTCGTGGAGATCAGCCCGCACCCGGTGCTGGCCGCCCCGATCCAGGAGACCCAGGAGAGCCTCGCCGAGAACGCGGTCGAGCCGGCCGAGACCGGCGCCGTCCTCGGCACGCTGCGCCGCGACGACGGCGACCGCCGCCGGTTCCTCACCTCGCTAGCCGAGGCGCACACCCACGGCATCGCCGTCGAGTGGACCACCGTCTTCGACCGCCCCGCGTACGCGGCCGTCGACCTGCCGACCTACCCCTTCCAGCGGCAGGACTTCTGGCCCGAGCCGAAGGCCGCCGCCCCCGCGGGCACCGCCGACGCCTCCGACGCCGCCTTCTGGGAACTGGTCGAGAACCAGGACCTCGACGCGCTCGCCGGTGAACTCGGCATGCCCGCCGACGACGGCGCCGCCCGGCTCGGCGACGTACTGCCCGCGCTGTCCGCCTGGCGCACCCGCTCCCTCACCCGCTCCCGCGCGGACGCCCTGCGCTACCACATCGAGTGGAACCGGGTCGCCGAACCCGGCACCGCCCGGCCCGCCGGCCGGCTGCTCGCGGTGATCTCTCCGGACCACGCGGGCGCCCCCTGGGTCGGCGCCGTCCTCGACGCGCTCGGCCCGGACACCGTCCGCTTCGAGGCCAAGGGCACCGACCGGGCCGCCTGGGCCGCCCAGCTCGCCCAGCTCCGCGAGGACGAGGGGGAGTTCCACGCCGTGGTCTCGCTGCTCGCCGCCGCCGAGACGCTCCACACCGACCACGGTTCGGTGCCTCTCGGCCTCGCCCAGACCCTCCTCCTCGCCCAGGCCCTCGGCGACGCGGGACTCACCGCGCCCCTGTGGTGCCTGACCCGGGGCGGGGTCGCCGCCGGCCGCGGCGATGTCCTCAGCAGCCCCGTGCAGGGTGCGCTGTGGGGCCTCGGCCGGGTCATCGGCCTCGAACACCCCGACCGGTGGGGCGGTCTGATCGACCTGCCGGAGACGGTCGACGCCCGGGCCGCCGCCAGGCTCACCGGACTGCTCGCCGACGCGGGCGGCGAGGACCAGCTCGCGATCCGCGGCTCGGGCGTGCTCGCCCGCCGCCTCGCCCACGCCGCCCCGGCCGTACCCGGCTCCGGGAAGCGCCCGCCGGTCCACGGCTCCGTCCTCGTCACCGGCGGCACCGGCGGCATCGGCGGCCGGGTCGCCCTCCGCCTCGCCGAACAGGGCGCCGCACACCTGGTGCTGACCAGCCGGCGCGGCGCCGACGCCCCGGGCGCCGCCGAACTCCGCGCCGAACTGGAGCAGCTTGGCGTCCGGGTGACCATCGCCGCCTGCGACGCCGCCGACCGGGACGCGCTCGCCGCGCTCCTGGCCGAGCTGCCCGAGGACGCGCCGCTCACCGCGGTCTTCCACTCCGCCGGTGTGGCCCACGACGACGCCCCGGTCGCCGACCTGACGCTCGACCAGCTGGATGCGCTGATGCGCGCCAAGCTGACCGCCGCATGGCATCTGCACGAGCTGACCGCCGACCTGGACCTGGACGCGTTCGTGCTGTTCTCGTCCGGCGCCGCGGTCTGGGGCAGCGGCGGCCAGCCCGGCTACGCCGCCGCCAACGCCTACCTCGACGCCCTCGCCGAGCACCGCAGGTCCCTCGGCCTGACCGCCTCGTCGGTGGCCTGGGGCACCTGGGGCGAGGTCGGCATGGCGACCGACCCGGAGGTCCACGACCGGCTGGTCCGCCAGGGCGTCCTGGCCATGGAACCGGAACACGCGCTGGGCGCCCTCGACCAGATGCTCGAGAACGACGACACCGCGACCGCCATCACCCTGATGGACTGGGAGATGTTCGCGCCCGCCTTCACCGCGAACCGGCCCAGCGCCCTGCTGAGCACCGTCCCGGAGGCCGTCTCGGCCCTCAGCGACGAGGGCCCGGCCGACGGCGGCGCCGACACGGCCGTGCCGCCGCTGCGCGCCCGCCTGGACGGGCTGCCCACCGCCGAACGCGCCCGTGCCCTCGTCGAGGCCGTCCGCGCCGAGGCGTCCGCGACCCTAGGTCACGACAGCCCCGACGCGGTGCCCGCCTCGCGCGCCTTCCGCGACGTCGGCTTCGACTCCGTCACCGCCGTCGAACTGCGCAACCGGCTCCGCGCCGCCCTCGGGCTGCCCCTGCCGGCCGCCCTGGTCTTCGACTACCCGACCCCCGCGGCCCTCGCCCAGCACATCGGTTCGCTGCTCTACGGCACGGCACCCGATGAGGCGGACACCGGCCGCGCCGACGACCCCGATGCCCGTATCCGCGAGGCCCTCGCCACCGTCCCGATCGGACGACTGCGCAAGGCGGGCCTCCTCGACATGGTTCTGAAACTCGCCGAGTCCGACGACACCGAGGACAGCGCCACCGCGACGGACGACGCGGCGGACTCCCTCGACCTCGACGACATGGACGCCGAAGCCCTGCTGCGGCTGGCCGCCGAGAACTCGGCGAACTGAAAGAGAGCTGGAACACGATGAGCACGTCCACCAACAAGTACGTCGAGGCGCTGCGGTCGTCCCTGAAGGAGATCGAGCGGCTGCGCAAGCAGAACGAGCAGCTGGTCGCGTCGGCGGCGGAGCCGATCGCGGTCGTCGGCATCGGCTGCCGCTTCCCCGGCGGCGTCGTCTCCCCCGAGGACCTCTGGGAGCTCGTCGCCGAGGGCCGCGACGTCATCGGTCCGTTCCCGACCGACCGCGGCTGGGACCTGGACCGGCTGGCGGGCGGCGGCGAGGGCAGCAGCCTCGCCCAGGTCGGCGGCTTCCTCGACGACGCCGCCGGCTTCGACCCCGGGTTCTTCGGCATCTCGCCCCGCGAGGCCGTCGCCATGGACCCGCAGCAGCGCATCCTCCTGGAGATCGCCTGGGAGGCCCTGGAGCGGGCCGGCATCGACCCCTCCGCGCTGCGGGGCAGCCGCACGGGCGTGTTCATGGGCACCACGGGACAGGACTACGGAGAGGTCATCAAGGCGTCCGACGAGGACGCCGAGGTGTACTCCACCACCGGTCACGCCGCCAGCGTGATCTCCGGCCGGCTCTCCTACTTCCTGGGCGCAGAGGGCCCGGCCGTCACCGTCGACACCGGCTGCTCCTCCTCGCTGGTCTCCCTGCACCTGGCCGCGCAGGCGCTGCGCGGCGGCGAGTGCTCCCTGGCCCTGGCGGGCGGCGCGTCCGTGATGGCGACGCCGCACCCGTTCATCGCGTTCACCTCGCAGAGCGGACTGGCCGCCGACGGCCGCTGCAAGCCGTTCTCCGACGACGCCGACGGCACCGGCTGGGCCGAGGGCGCCGGCCTCTTCGTCCTGATGCGGCTGTCCGACGCCCAGCGCGAGGGCCGCAAGGTCCTCGCGGTGCTGCGCGGCTCCGCCCTCAACCAGGACGGCGCCTCCAACGGCCTCACCGCCCCCAACGGCCCGTCCCAGCAGCGCGTCATCCGCGCCGCCCTGGAGAACGCGCACCTGGCCGGCGCGGACGTCGACGCGGTCGAGGCGCACGGCACCGGCACCACCCTCGGCGACCCGATCGAGGCGCAGGCCCTGCTGGCCACCTACGGCCAGAACCGTGAGCGGCCGCTGCTGCTCGGCTCCGTCAAGTCGAACATCGGCCACGCCCAGGCCGCCTCCGGCGCCGCCGGCGTGATCAAGATGATCATGGCGATCCAGCACGGCGTGCTGCCCCGCAGCCTGCACGCCGACCGGCCGACCAGCAATGTCGACTGGACCGCAGGCGCCGTCGAACTCCTCGACCGGGCCGTCGACTGGCCCGAGACCGGCCGCGCCCGCCGGGCCGGTGTCTCCTCCTTCGGCATCAGCGGCACCAACGCCCACCTCATCCTCGAGCAGGCCCCCACCGCCCCCGAGCGGCCCGCCCCGGACCCCGCGGCCCGGCCCGCGCTCGTCCCCTGGACCCTCTCCGGCCGCACCGCCGCCGCGCTCGACACCCAGCGCGAGCGCCTCGCCGCCCACCTCGAGAGCCACCCCGGCGCCGACCCGCTGGACATCGGCTTCGCGCTCGCCGACGGCCGCGCCACCTTCGAGCACCGGGCCGTCCTGCTGTGCGCTGGCACCGACGCCTCGGCCGCCACCGAGATCGCCCACGGCTCCGTCGACGACGGCGCCTCGGCCGTCCTGTTCTCCGGACAGGGCTCCCAGCGCCTCGGCATGGGCCGCGAACTGCACGCCCGCTTCCCCGTGTTCGCCGAGGCCTTCGACGAGATCGCCGCCCTCCTCGACCGCCACACCGACCGCCCGCTGCGCGAGGTCGTCTGGGGCTCCGACGCCGCACTCCTCAACGAGACCGGCTGGACCCAGCCCGCGCTGTTCGCCGTCGAGGTCGCCCTCTACCGCCTCGTCTCCTCCCTGGGCGTCACCCCCGACTACGTCGGCGGCCACTCCATCGGTGAGATCGCCGCCGCGCATGTCGCCGGGGTGCTGTCGCTGGAGGACGCGTGCACGCTGGTCGCCGCCCGCGCCCGCCTGATGCAGGAGCTGCCGCGGGGCGGTGCGATGCTCGCGGTGCGCGCCACCGAGGAGGAGGTCGTCCCGCATCTGACGGAGCGGGTCTCCATCGCCGCGGTCAACGGCCCGTCCTCCGTGGTCGTCGCCGGTGACGAGGACGAAGTCGCCGCGATCGCCGCGCACTTCGAGGCGCAGGACCACAAGACCACCCGGCTGCGGGTGAGCCATGCCTTCCACTCGCCGCTCATGGACCCGATGCTGGAGGAGTTCCGGAGCGTCGCCCGGGGCCTCACCTACCACGAGCCGCGCATCCCGGTCGTCTCCCACCTGACCGGCGCCGTCGCCGACCCCGCCGACCTGTGCACCGCCGACTACTGGGTCCGCCACGTCCGCGAGGCCGTCCGCTTCGCCGACGGCGTCACCACCCTCGCCGGCCGCGGCGTCACCACCATCCTCGAAGTCGGCCCCGACGGCGTGCTGTCCGCGATGGCGCAGGAGTCGCTGCCCGAGGGCACCACCGCCGTCCCGCTGCTGCGCAAGGACCGCGCCGAGGAGGAGTCCGCCCTCACCGGACTCGCCCGGGTGCATGTCCGCGGACTCACCGTCCGCTGGGCCCGCCTCTTCGACAGCGCCGGCGCCGGGCGCGCCGACCTGCCCACCTACCCCTTCCAGAACCAGCGGTTCTGGCCGGCCGCGGGCCGCTCCACCCAGGACGTCACCGCCGCCGGACTCGGCTCCGCCGACCACCCGCTGCTCGGTGCGGCCGTCGAACTCGCCGACGACGAAGGGTTCCTGTTCACCAGCAGGCTCTCCGTCCACTCCCACCCCTGGCTCGCCGACCACGGCGTCCAGGGCCGTGCCCTGCTGCCCGGCACCGCCTTCGTCGAACTCGCCATCCGCGCGGGCGACGAGGCCGGCTGCGACCGCGTCGAGGAACTCACTCTCGCCGCCCCGCTGGTGCTCCCCGAGCGGGGCGCCGTCCAGCTCCAGGTCCGGGTCGGCGCCCCCGACCTCGCGGGCCGCCGCACGCTCGGCATCTTCTCCCGCGTCGAGGACGGCTTCGACCTGCCCTGGTCGCAGCACGCCACCGGTGTCCTCACCGCCGGGGCGGGCGCCCCGGACGCCGCCTTCGACGCCACCGTGTGGCCGCCCGCCGGCGCCGAACAGGTCGACCTCGACGGCTGCTACGAGCGCCTGGCCGGCCTCGGCTTCGACTACGGGCCCGCCTTCCGCGCCCTGCGCGCCGCCTGGCGCCGCGGCACCGAGGTGTTCGCCGAGGTCGCGCTCTCCGAGAACGCCGGCACCGACCCCGCCGACTTCGGCCTGCACCCCGCGCTCCTGGACGCCGCCCAGCACGCCGCCGCCTACACCGACCTCGGCGCCATCAGCCGGGGCGGCCTGCCGTTCGCCTGGGAGGGCGTGCACCTCGCCGCGTCCGGCGCCACCACCGTCCGCGCCCGGATCACCTCCGTGGGCGAGGACACCGTCTCCATCGCCGTGTACGACACCGCGGGCGGCACCGTCCTCTCCGTGGACTCCCTGGTCTCCCGCGCCGTCCCCAAGGACATCCCCGGCACCGCCCGGGCCGTCCACCGCGACTCCCTCTTCCAGGTCGACTGGACCCCGCTGCGCAGCCCGTCCGGGCAGCTCCCGGAGGCCGTCGCCCTCGTCGGCGCCGACCCGTCAGGCCTCGCCGAGGCGCTGCGCGCCGGCGGCGTCCAGGTCACCGCCCACCCCGACCTGGCCGCACTGGCCGCGGACCCCGCCCCGGTGCCCGGGACCGTGCTCACCGCCCTGCCCGGCGACCAGGACACCCCGGCCGCCGACGCCGCCCACACCACCGCAGCCGCCGTGCTCGCCCTGGCACAGCACTGGCTGACCGAGGACCGGTTCGCCGACGCCCGGCTCGTCCTTGTCACCCGCGACGCCACCGCGGGTGGTGACCTGGCGGCCGCCGCGGCCGGCGGTCTGATCCGCACCGCCCGCACCGAGAACCCCGGCCGCTTCGCCCTCCTCGACCTCGCCACCGGCACCCCCGCCGCCCCCGCGGCCCTGGTGGCGGCCCTGGCCGCCGCGTACGACGAACCCGACCTCGCCGTACGCGGCTCCGACGTACTGACCGCCCGGCTCGCCCGGGTGCCCGCACCCGAGGCCGGCGCCGACTGGAACCCGGACGGCACGGTCCTGATCACCGGCGGCACCGGCGGACTCGGCGGCGTCCTCGCCCGCCACCTCGTCACCGAACGCGGCGTCCGCCGACTGCTGCTCGCCAGCCGCCGCGGCCCGGCCGCCGACGGCGCCCCCGCCCTCGTCGACGAACTCACCGCACTCGGCGCCTCGGTCGACGTCGCCGCCTGCGACGTCACCGACCGGGAGGCGCTCGCCGCCCTCCTCGCCCGGGTGCCCGCCGCGCACCCGCTGAGCGCGGTCGTGCACACCGCCGGTGTGGTCGACGACGGCGTCATCGGTTCCCTCACCGCCGAGCGCCTCGACACCGTGCTGCGGCCCAAGGCCGACGCCGCCTGGCATCTGCACGAACTCACCCGGGACCTGGACCTGGACGCGTTCGTGCTCTTCTCGTCCGTCGCCGCCACCCTCGGCAGCCCCGGACAGGGCAACTACGCGGCCGGCAACGCCTTCCTGGACGCCCTCGCCGCCCACCGCCACGCCCTCGGTCTGCCCGCCACCTCCCTCGCCTGGGGCCCCTGGACCCAGAGCGTCGGCATGACCGGCACCCTCTCCGACATCGACGTCGAGCGCATCGCCCGCTCCGGCATGCCCCCGCTCACCGTCGAGCAGGGTGTCGCCCTCTTCGACGCGGCCCTCGCCACCGGCGGCCCCGTCCTGCTGCCGGTCCGCCTCGACCTGGCCGTGCTGCGCACCCAGGGCGAGATCGCGCCGCTGCTGCGCGGGCTGATCCGGACCACCGTGCGCCGCGCCGCCGCCCAGGTGTCGGTGACCGCCGACGGCCTCGCCCAGCAACTGGCCGGACTGGACGCCGCCGCCCGCCGCGAGGCCCTCCTCGGCCTGGTCCGCACCCAGATCGCCCAGGTCCTCGGCCACGCCGACGCCGGCCAGGTGGAAGCGGCCCGCCAGTTCCAGGACCTCGGCTTCGACTCGCTCACCGCGGTCGAACTGCGCAACGGCCTCAACTCCGCCACCGGTCTGCGGCTGCCCGCGACCATGGTGTTCGACTACCCGACCCCGAACGCGCTCGCCGACCACCTGAGCGACGAACTCCTCGGCACCGGCGACGACATACCCCTGCCCACCCCCGCTGGCGCCCTGCCGGCCACCACCGACGACCCGATCGTCATCGTCGGCATGGCCTGCCGCTACCCGGGTGGCGTCACCTCGCCCGAGGACCTGTGGCGCCTGGTCAGCGAGGGCGCCGACGCCACCGGACCGTTCCCCGTCAACCGCGGCTGGGACGTCGACAACCTCTACGACCCGGGCCCCGACCGCCCCGGGCACACCTATGTGCGCGCCGGCGGGTTCCTGCACGACGCCGGCTCCTTCGACGCCGACTTCTTCGGCATGAGCCCGCGCGAGGCGCTCTCCACCGACTCCCAGCAGCGCCTGCTGCTCGAACTGTCCTGGGAGGCCGTCGAGCGGGCCGGCATCGACCCGCACAGCCTGCGCGGCAGCCGCACCGGCGTCTTCGCCGGCGTCATGTACAACGACTACGGCACCATCCTCACCGGCGAGGAGTACGAGGCCTTCCGCGGCAACGGCAGCGCCCCCAGCGTCGCCTCCGGCCGCGTCTCCTACACCCTGGGCCTGGAGGGCCCGGCCGTCACCGTCGACACCGCCTGCTCCTCCTCCCTCGTCGGCATGCACCTCGCCGCCCAGGCGCTGCGCACGGGGGAGTGCACGCTCGCCCTGGCCGGCGGTGTCACCGTGATGTCGACCCCCAGCACCTTCGTCGACTTCTCCCGCCAGCGCGGCCTGGCCGCCGACGGCCGCTCCAAGGCGTTCGCCGAGGCCGCCGACGGTGTCGCCTGGTCCGAGGGCGTCGGCATGCTCGTCCTGGAGCGCCGGTCCGACGCGATCCGCAACGGCCATGAGATCCTCGCCGTGCTGCGCGGCTCCGCCGTCAACCAGGACGGCGCCTCCAACGGACTCACCGCCCCCAACGGTCCGTCCCAGCAGCGGGTCATCCGCCAGGCCCTCGCCAGCGGCGGACTGTCCCCCGAGGACGTCGACGTCGTCGAGGCGCACGGCACCGGCACCACCCTGGGCGACCCCATCGAGGCCCAGGCGCTGATCGCCACCTACGGCCGCGACCGTGACCCGGAGCGGCCCCTGTGGCTCGGCTCCGTGAAGTCCAACATCGGCCACACCCAGGCCGCCGCGGGCGTCGCCGGCATCATCAAGATGATCATGTCGATGCGGCACGGGGTGCTCCCGCAGACCCTGCATGTGGACGCCCCGTCCTCGCACGTCGACTGGGACGCCGGCGCCGTCGAACTGCTCACCGAGCAGACCGAGTGGCCCGAGACGGACCGGGTGCGCCGCGCCGCCGTCTCCTCCTTCGGCATCAGCGGCACCAACGCCCACGTCATCATCGAGCAGCCGGCCGCCGGCCCGGCCCCGGCCGCCCCGAGCGGCCCCGCCGAGGAACTCCCGGCCGCCCCCTGGCCGCTGTCCGCGAAGACCCCCGAGGCCCTGCGCGACCAGGCCGCCCGACTGCTCGCCCATGTCGAGGCCCACCCCGAGACCCGCCCCGCCGACATCGCGTACTCGCTGCTCACCAGCCGCTCCGTCTTCGACCACCGAGCCGCCGTCCTCGGCGCCGACCGCACCGAGGCGCTCCGCGCCCTCGCGGCCCTCGCCGCCGGGACCGACGACAGCGCGCTGCTGACCGGCACCGCCCGCGGCGGCCGCACCGCGTTCCTGTTCTCCGGACAGGGCTCCCAGCGCCTCGGCATGGGCCGGGAGCTGTACGGCAGGGTCCCCGTGTTCGCCGAGGCCCTGGACGCCGTACTCACCGTCCTGGACGGCGAGTTGCACGGTTCGCTGCGAGAGGTGATGTGGGGTGAGGACGCCGGTCTGCTGAACGAGACCGGATGGACCCAGCCCGCACTGTTCGCCGTCGAGGTCGCCCTCTACCGGCTGGTGGAGTCGTGGGGTGTGACGCCGGACTTCGTGGCCGGTCACTCCATCGGTGAGATCGCCGCCGCGCACATCGCCGGGGTGCTCACCCTGGCGGACGCCTGCCGTCTCGTCGCCGCCCGCGCCGCCCTCATGCAGGCGCTGCCCCAGGGCGGCGCCATGATCGCCGTCGAGGCCACCGAGGACGAGGTCCTCCCGCTCCTCACCGACGACGTCTCCATCGCCGCCGTCAACGGACCGTCGTCCGTGGTCGTCTCCGGCGCCGAGGACGCCGCCCTCGCGGTCGCCGGGCACTTCACCGAGCAGGGACGGCGCACCAGCCGGCTGCGCGTCAGCCATGCCTTCCACTCGCCGCTGATGGACCCGATGCTGGACGAGTTCCGGTCGGTGGCCGAGGGGCTCACCTACGCAGCCCTGGCGATCCCGGTCGTCTCCAACCTCACCGGCACCCTCGCCGACCCCGCCGACCTGTGCTCCGCCGACTACTGGGTGCGTCATGTCCGTGACGCCGTCCGGTTCGCCGACTGCGTCGGCACCCTCGGCGAACACGGCGTCACCACCTTCGTCGAACTCGGCCCCGACGGTGTGCTGTCCGCCATGGCGCAGCAGTCCGTCACCGAGGGCGCCGTCACCGTGCCCGTGCTCCGCAAGGACCGGAGCGAGGAGCAGGCCCTCGTCACCGCCCTGTGCCGGCTGTACGTCCTCGGCATCGACGCCGACTGGACCTCCGCGCTCACCGTCGGCGGGGCCGCCCGCGTCGACCTGCCCACCTACGCCTTCCAGCACCGCTGGTTCTGGCCCGCCGCCCGAGCGGCACATCCGCACGACATGCGCGCCGCCGGACTCGGCTCCGCGTCCCACCCCCTGCTCGGCGCCGCCGTGGAACTCCCCGGCGGGGAAGGCGTGCTGCTCACCGGCCGCCTCTCCCTCCAGACCCACCCCTGGCTCGCCGACCACGCCGTGCACGGCACCGTCCTGCTGCCCGGCACCGCCCTCCTCGACCTCGCGATCCGCGCGGGCGACGAGGCCGGCTGCGGTCACCTCGAGGATCTCACCCTCGCCGCGCCGCTGACCCTGCCGCAGGACGGCGCCGTGCTGCTCCAGGTCCGGGTGGGCGCCGCCGACGAGGCCGGCCGGCGCACCGTCACCGTGCACGCCCGCCCCGAGGACGCCACCGACGGCGTCTGGACCCTGCACGCCACCGGCACCCTGTCCGACACCGCCGTCACCGGCACGGCCCTCGACACCACCGTCTGGCCGCCGGCCGGCGCAGAGGCCCTCGACACCGAGGGCTGCTACGAGCGCTTCGCCGCCCACGGCTTCGCCTACGGTCCGCTCTTCCAGGGCCTCACCGCCGCCTGGAAGGCCGGCGAGGTGCTGTACGCCGAGATCGCGCTGCCCGAGGAGGGCCACGACGACGCGGCCGGCTTCTCCGTGCACCCCGCACTGCTCGACGCCGCTCTGCACCCCGCACTGCTCACCGACGACGACGGTGGCCTGCCGTTCTCCTGGGAGAACGTCAGCCTGCACGCCTCCGGCGCCACCGCGCTGCGCGTCCGGCTCGCTCCGGCGGGCGCGAACGCGCTGTCCGTGACCGCCGCCGACCCGGCCGGCCGGCCCGTGGTCTCCATCGCCCGGCTGCTCGCCCGCCCGGTCGGGGCCGACCAGCTGACCGGCGACGCCGGACACCTGCGGGACGCGCTCTTCCGGCTGGAGTGGACCCCGGTCCCGCTGCCCGACGGCACGGCCGCCGAGAGCCTCGCCCTGCTCGGCCCGGACACGGAAGACCTGGCCGAGGCCCTCGGCGAGGGCGCCGTCCGGTATGCCACCCTTGCCGACCTGCTCGCGGCCGACGCGCCGGTCCCCGGTGCCGTACTGGTTCCGCTCACGGCCGGCTCCGACACCGATGACACGCCGGGCGCCGTGCACACCCGCACCGCTGCCGCCCTGACCCTCCTTCAGGAGTGGCTGGCGGAGGACCGGGTCAGCGGTTCTCGTCTGGTCCTCGTCACCCGTGGTGCCGTCGCCACCGACGACGCGCCGGTGACCGACCTCGCCGCTGCCGCGCTGGTGGGCCTGGTGCGCTCTGCGCAGACCGAGAATCCCGGTGTCTTCGGGTTCGTGGATCTGGACGCCGACGGCGCCTCCGACTCCGCCCTTGCCCGTGCCCTCGGCCTTGACGAGCCGCAGCTCGCGCTGCGCGGAGGCCGTGCCCTCGCCGCCCGTCTGACCCGCGCCACCGCCGACTCCGCCGCCCGCGTCGCCTGGTCGTCCGAGGGGACGGTGCTGGTGACGGGTGGTACCGGTGGTCTGGGTGGTCTGGTGGCCCGTCATCTCGTCATGGAGCGTGGGGTGCGGCGTCTGCTGCTGACCAGCCGCTCCGGTCTGGACGCCGCGGGCGCCCGTGAGCTGGTGGCGGAACTGGAGAACCTGGGTGCCGAGGTCTCGGTGGCGGCCTGTGATGTCGCCGACCGGGACGCGGTGACCGCGCTGGTCGCGGCGGTTCCGGCGGGGCACCCGCTGGTCGCGGTCGTCCACACGGCCGGTGTACTCGACGACGGTGTGCTCGGCTCGCTCACCGAGGAGCGCCTTGCCACGGTGCTGCGGCCCAAGGTGGACGGCGCCTGGAACCTTCATGAGGCGACGCGCTGTCTGGACCTGGACGCGTTCGTGGTGTTCTCGTCCGTCGCCGGTGTCTTCGGCGGCGCGGGTCAGGCCAACTACGCGGCCGGAAACGCCTTCCTGGACGCCCTGACCGCCCACCGCCACGCCCTCGGACTGCCCGCCATCTCCCTCGCCTGGGGCCCCTGGCAGCAGGGCGCGGGCATGACGGCCGGGCTCGACGAGCGCGACATCCGCCGGGCCGCCGAGTCCGGGATGCCGCTGATCACGGTCGAGCAGGGCCTCGCCCTCTTCGACGCCGCCCTCACCACCGGCGAGGCCG
The DNA here is from genome assembly GCF_052663305.1 of Streptomyces cyslabdanicus. Classification (NCBI taxonomy): domain Bacteria; kingdom Bacillati; phylum Actinomycetota; class Actinomycetes; order Kitasatosporales; family Streptomycetaceae; genus Streptomyces; species Streptomyces cyslabdanicus. The sequence goes on along the minus strand of NZ_JBQRUW010000053.1, from coordinate 9,779 downwards.
CTCTCGTCACCGGCCGCCTCGACCTCGCCGCCTTCCGCGGCCGGCCGGAGATCCCGGCCCTGCTGCGCGGACTGATCCGCACCCCCGTGCGCCGCACCGCCGCGACCGGGGCCGCCGACGGTGCCGACGCCGGACTCGTCCAGCGGCTCGCCGGGCTCGACCGCGAGCAGCGCCACGAGGTCCTGCTCGACCTCGTCCGTACGAGCGCCGCCCTGGTCCTCGGCCACGCCGCCGGCTCCGACATCGACGCCGAACGCGCCTTCCGCGACCTCGGCTTCGACTCCCTCACCGCCGTCGAACTCCGCAACCGCCTGCGCACCGCCACCGGTCTGCGTCTGTCGGCGACGGCGATCTTCGACCATCCCACGCTGTCCGCGCTCGCCGACCACCTGCTCACCGAACTCTTCGGAGCTGAAGCCGAGACGCTCGCCCCCGTCCGGCTCCTGCCGACGACGGAGGACGATCCGATCGTGATCGTCGGCATGGCCTGCCGCTTCCCGGGCGACGTCACCTCGCCCGAGGACCTGTGGCGCCTGGTCAGCGAAGGCACGGACGCCGTCTCCGACTTCCCGGCCAACCGCGGCTGGGACGTGGACGGCCTCTACCACCCGGACCCCGAGCACTCCGGCACCTCGTACACCCGCTCCGGCGGATTCCTGCACGACGCGGGCGACTTCGACCCCGACTTCTTCGGGATGAGCCCCCGCGAGGCGCTGGCGACGGACTCCCAACAGCGTCTGCTCCTCGAGACCTCGTGGGAGGCCATCGAGCGGGCCGGCATCGACCCACACAGCCTCCGCGACAGCCGCACCGGCGTCTTCGCCGGCGTCATGTACCACGACTACGGCAGCCTGCTGGGCGGCAAGGAGTTCGAGGGCTTCCAGGGCCAGGGCAGCGCGGGCAGCGTCGCTTCCGGCCGCGTCTCGTACACCTTCGGCTTCGAGGGTCCGGCCGTCACCGTCGACACCGCCTGCTCGTCCTCCCTGGTCGCCCTGCACTGGGCCGCCCAGGCACTGCGGTCGGGCGAGTGCTCGCTCGCCCTGGCCGGCGGCGTGACCGTCATGTCGAGGCCCAGCACCTTCATCGAGTTCTCGCGCCAGCGGGGTCTCGCTCCCGACGGCCGCTCCAAGGCGTTCGCCGAGTCGGCGGACGGCGTCGGCTGGTCCGAGGGCGTCGGCATGCTCCTGCTGGAGCGGCAGTCGGACGCGATCCGCAACGGTCACCAGATCCTCGCGGTTGTGCGTGGTTCGGCCGTCAACCAGGATGGCGCCTCCAATGGGCTCACCGCTCCCAACGGCCCGTCCCAGCAGCGCGTCATCCGCCAGGCCCTCGCCAGCGGCGGACTCTCGACCGGTGACGTGGACGCGGTCGAGGCGCACGGCACGGGTACGACCCTGGGTGACCCGATCGAGGCCCAGGCGCTCATCGCCACCTACGGCCGGAACCGCACCGACGAGCAGCCCCTGTGGCTCGGCTCGCTGAAGTCGAACATCGGTCACACCCAGGCCGCGGCCGGTGTCGCCGGTGTCATCAAGATGGTCATGGCCATGCGCCACGGTGTGCTGCCGCGCACGCTGCACGTGGACACCCCGTCGTCCCACGTCGACTGGACCGAGGGCGCGGTCGAACTGCTCACCGAGCAGACCGAGTGGCCCGAGACGGACCGGGTGCGCCGCGCCGGTGTCTCCTCCTTCGGCATCAGCGGCACCAACGCCCACGTCATCCTGGAGCAGCCGGTCGCCGTCGCGGAGCTGGAGGCGGCTGGAGCGGACGATGCCGAAGCCGTCGTCGTCCCGCTGGTCCTCTCCGGCAAGTCCCCCGAGGCACTGCGCGACCAGGCCGCCCGCCTGCTCGACACCGTCCGCGAGCGCACGGCGCTGCGCCCCCTCGACCTCGGCCACTCGCTGGCGACCAGCCGTTCCGCGTTCGACCACCGCGCCGTCGTCCTGGCCACCGGCCGGGAGGACGCCCTCCGCGCCCTGACCGCCCTCGCCGACGGCGAGGCGGACTCCAGCGCTTTCATCGGCCGCACCCGGACGGGCCGTCGTGCCGCGTTGTTCTCGGGTCAGGGTTCGCAGCGACTCGGGATGGGTCGTGAGCTGTATGGCCGGTTCCCGGTGTTCGCGGACGCCTTGGATGCCGTGCTGGCCGTTCTGGACGGCGAGTTGGGTGGTTCGCTGCGGGAGGTGATGTGGGGTGACGATGCCGGTCTGCTGAACGAGACCGGGTGGACTCAGCCTGCGTTGTTCGCCGTTGAGGTCGCTCTCTACCGGTTGGTGGAGTCGTGGGGTGTGAGGCCGGACTTCGTGGCCGGTCACTCCATCGGTGAGATCGCGGCCGCTCATGTGGCCGGGGTGTTCTCGTTGGAGGACGCGGCCCGTCTGGTGGCGGCTCGTGGCCGTCTGATGCAGGCGCTGCCGGCGGGCGGCGCGATGGTGGCCGTGCAGGCCACGGAGGACGAGGTCATCCCGTACCTCACCGACGTGGTGTCGGTCGCCGCCGTCAACGGGCCTACCTCGGTGGTCGTTTCGGGTGAGGAAGGAGCCGTGCTGGAGGTTGCGGCACGGTTCGAGGCGGAGGGCCGCAAGGCGACGGCGCTGCGGGTGTCGCACGCGTTCCACTCCCCGCTGATGGATCCGATGTTGGACGAGTTCCGGGCGGTGGTCGATGGGTTGTCCTACGCCGCCCCGGAGATCCCGGTGGTGTCGAACCTGACGGGTTCCCTGGCCACGGCTGAGGAGTTGTGCTCGCCCGAGTACTGGGTACGCCACGTCCGCGAGGCGGTCCGCTTCTCCAACGGCGTCACCACGCTCGAGGAACAGGGTGTGACCACGTTCCTGGAGCTGGGTCCTGACGGAGTTCTCTCCGCGATGGCCCAGGAGTCGCTGACCGGCGACGACGCCCTCACCATCCCGGTCCTGCGCAAGGACCGTGACGAAGAGACCGCTGCCCTGACCGCCCTCGCCGCCCTGCACACGGCGGGCCTGCGGCTCGACTGGAACGCCTTCTTCGCCGGCACCGGCGCCACCCGCGTCGACCTGCCGACCTACGCCTTCCAGCACGCCACCTACTGGCCCAGCGCCACGCACTCCGCCGCCACGGTCGTCGGCCTCACCGCCGCCGGACACCCGCTGCTCAACGGTTCGGTGGAGCTGGCCGAGGGCGAAGGCGTGCTCTTCACCGGTCGTCTCTCCCTCCAGTCGCACCCCTGGCTCGCCGACCACGCCGTCATGGGCACCATCCTGCTGCCGGGCACCGCTTTCCTGGATCTCGCGATCCGTGCGGGTGACGAGGTCGGCTGCGACCGGGTCGAGGAACTCACCCTCGCTGCCCCGTTGACCCTGCCGCAGGACGGCGCCGTGCTGCTCCAGGCCCGTGTGGGTGGCGCCGACGATGGTGGACGACGCACAGTCACCGTGCACTCGCGCCCCGAGGGCGCCACGGACGGTGCCTGGACGTTGCACGCCACCGGCACGTTGGTGACCGGCGGCAGTGCCGTCGAGGCCGACTTCGACGTCAGTGCGTGGCCGCCTGTCGGTGCGGAGGCCCTTGACACCGACGGCTCCTACGAGCGCTTCGTTGCTCGCGGCTTCGCCTATGGTCCGCTCTTCCAGGGGCTCACCGCCGCTTGGAGCACGGGTGAGACGCTGTATGCCGAGGTCGCGCTGCCCGAGGAGGGCATCGATGACGCGGCCGGTTTCGCCGTGCACCCGGCGCTGCTCGACGCGGCCCTGCATCCGGCGCTGCTCACCGACGACGACGGTGGTCTGCCGTTCTCCTGGGAGGGCGTCAGCCTGCACGCCTCCGGCGCCACCGCGCTGCGCGTCCGGCTCGCTCCGGCGAGTGCGAACGCGGTATCCGTGACCGCTGTCGACCCGGCCGGCCGGCCCGTGGTCTCCATCGCCCGGCTGCTCGCCCGCCCGGTCGACGCGGACCAGCCGGCCGGTGACGCCGGACAGCTGCGGGACGCGCTCTTCCGGCTGGAGTGGACCCCGGTCCCGCTGCCGGAAGGCACCGGTTCCGCAGGGGTTGCCCTGCTGGGCCCGGACACGGAGGCGCTCGCCGATGCCGTGGGCGAGGGTGCTGTGCGGTATGCGACGCTTGCCGATCTGCTCGCGGCCGCTGCGCCGGTTCCCGGTGCTGTGTTGGTTCCGTTGACGCCTCGTTCCGACGGCGATGACACGCCGGGTGCCGTGCACACCCGGACCGCCGCCGCCCTCACCCTTCTTCAGGAGTGGCTGGCGGAGGACCGACTGACTGGTTCTCGTCTCGTCCTCGTCACCCGCGGTGCCGTCGCCACGGACGACGCCCCGGCGACCGACCTTGCCGCCGCTGCCCTGCTGGGCCTCGTCCGTTCCGCGCAGACCGAGAACCCCGGCGCCTTCGGATTCGTCGACATTGACGGGGCCTCCGACTCCGTCCTCGCGCACGCCCTGGCCCTGGACGAGCCGCAGCTCGCGCTGCGCGCTGGTCGCGCTCTTGCCGCCCGTCTGGCCCGTGCCACCGCCGATTCCGCCGTCCAGGTCGCCTGGTCGTCGGAGGGGACGGTGCTGGTGACGGGCGGTACCGGTGGCCTCGGCGGCCTGGTGGCCCGTCATCTCGTCGCGGAGCGTGGGGTGCGGCGTCTGCTGCTGACCAGCCGCTCCGGCCCGGACGCTGCGGGCGCCCGTGAGCTGGTGGCGGAGCTGGAGGGCCTGGGCGCCGAGGTCTCGGTGGTGGCGTGTGATGTCGCCGACCGGGACGAGGTGGCCGCGCTGGTCGCGGAGATCCCGGCGGAGCACCCGCTCACCGCGGTCGTCCACACGGCCGGTGTCCTCGACGACGGCGTTCTGAACTCGCTCACCGGCGAACGGCTCGTCAACGTGTTGCGGCCCAAGGTGGACGGCGCCTGGAACCTCCATGAGGCGACGCGGCACCTGGATCTGGACGCGTTCGTGGTGTTCTCGTCCGTCGCCGGTGTCTTCGGCGGCGCGGGTCAGGCCAACTACGCGGCGGGCAACGCCTTCCTCGACGCCCTCGCCGCCCACCGACAGGCCCTCGGTCTTCCCGCCACCTCCCTCGCCTGGGGCCCCTGGCAGCAGGGCGCGGGCATGACGGCCGGGCTCGACGAGCGCGACATCCGCCGGGCCGCCGAGTCCGGGATGCCGCTGATCACGGTCGAGCAGGGTCTCGCCCTCTTCGACGCCGCCCTCACCTCCGGCGAGGCCGCTCTCGTCACCGGCCGCCTCGACCTTGCCGCCTTCCGGGGCCGGCCGGAGATCCCGGCCCTGCTGCGCGGACTGATCCGCACCCCCGTGCGCCGCACCGCCGCGACCGGGGCCGCCGAGGGCGCGGACGCCGGACTGGTCCAGAGGCTCGCCCGTCTCGACCGGGAGCAGCGCCACGAGGTCCTGCTCGACCTGGTCCGCGCGAGCGCTGCCCTGATCCTCGGCCACGCCGCCGGATCCGACATCGACGCCGACCGTGCCTTCCGTGACCTCGGCTTCGACTCGCTCACCGCGGTCGAACTCCGCAACCGGCTGCGGACCGCGACCGGTCTGCGTCTGTCGGCGACGGCGATCTTCGACCATCCCACGCTGTCCGCGCTCGCCGACCACCTGCTCACCGAACTCTTCGGAGCTGAAGCCGAGACGCTCGCCCCCGTCCGGCTCCTGCCGACGACGCAGGACGATCCGATCGTGATCGTGGGTATGGCCTGCCGCTTCCCGGGCGGGGTGGCCTCGCCCGAGGATCTGTGGCGCCTGGTCAGCGAGGGCACGGACGCCGTCTCCGACTTCCCGGCCAACCGCGGCTGGGATGTCGACTCCCTGTACGACCCGGACCCGGACCACACCGGCACGTCGTACACCCGCTCCGGCGGATTCCTGCTCGACGCCGCGGACTTCGACGCCGACTTCTTCGGCATGAGCCCGCGCGAGGCGCTGGCCACCGACTCCCAGCAGCGCCTGTTGCTCGAGACCTCGTGGGAGGCCATCGAGCGGGCCGGTATCGACCCGCAGAGCCTGCGCGGCAGCACGACCGGTGTGTTCGCCGGTGTCATGTATCACGACTACGGCGGCCTGCTGGGCGGCGAGGAATTCGAGGGCTTCCAGGGCAGCAGCGCGGGCAGCGTGGCCTCCGGCCGGGTCTCGTACACCTTCGGCTTCGAGGGGCCGGCGGTCACGGTCGACACGGCCTGCTCGTCCTCCCTGGTGGCGATGCACCTCGCGGCGCAGGCACTGCGGTCGGGTGAGTGCTCGCTCGCCCTGGCCGGCGGCGTGACCGTGATGTCGACGCCCACCGCGTTCGTCGAGTTCTCCCGCCAGCGGGGTCTGTCGCCCGACGGCCGGTGCAAGGCGTTCTCGGACTCGGCGGACGGTGTCGGCTGGGCGGAGGGTGTCGGCATGCTCCTGCTGGAGCGGCAGTCCGACGCGATCCGCAACGGCCACCGGATCCTCGCCGTGGTCCGTGGTTCCGCCGTCAACCAGGACGGCGCCTCCAACGGTCTGACGGCCCCCAACGGCCCCTCCCAGCAGCGCGTCATCCGGCAGGCGCTCGCCGGCGGCGGACTCTCGACCGGCGACGTGGACGTCGTCGAGGCGCATGGCACCGGTACGACGCTGGGTGACCCGATCGAGGCCCAGGCCCTGATCGCCACCTACGGTCAGGACCGCCCGGAGGACCGTCCCCTGCTGCTCGGCTCCGTGAAGTCCAACCTGGGCCACACGCAGGCCGCGGCCGGTGCCGCGGGTGTCATCAAGATGGTCATGGCGATGCGCCACGGCGTGCTGCCCCGCACCCTCAACATCACTGAGCCGTCCCCGCACGTCGACTGGAACGCCGGTGCCGTCGAGCTGCTCACCGAGCAGACCGAGTGGCCCGAGACGGACCGGGTGCGCCGCGCCGGTGTCTCCTCCTTCGGCATCAGCGGCACCAACGCCCACGTGATCCTGGAGCAGCCCGCGAAGGTGATCCAGGGCACTGCGGTCGCCGCTTCGGTGCCGGGGGCTGATGCGGTGGAGCCCGAGGTGGTCCCGTGGGTGCTCTCCGGCAAGTCGCCGGAGGCACTGCGCGACCAGGCCGCCCGCCTGCTCACGCACATCCAGCTGACGCCCGAACTGCGCCCCGCCGATGTGGCGTTCTCCCTCGCCACCCAGCGTTCCCTGTTCACCCACCGCGGCGTGGTGCTGGCCACCGAGCACGAGGAGACGGTGCATGCCCTGGCCGCCCTCGCGTCCGGCGAGGCCCACCCCTCCGTCGTCACCGGTAACCAGACATCGGGCCGTCGTGCCGCTTTGTTCTCGGGTCAGGGTTCGCAGCGGTTGGGGATGGGGCGTGAGCTGTACGGCCGGTTCCCGGTGTTCGCGGAAGCCCTGGATGTCGTTCTCGCCGTTCTGGACGGTGAGTTGGGTGGTTCGCTGCGGGAGGTGATGTGGGGTGAGGACGCCGGTCTGCTGAACGAGACCGGGTGGACCCAGCCCGCGTTGTTCGCTGTCGAGGTCGCTCTCTACCGGTTGGTGGAGTCGTGGGGTGTGACGCCGGACTTCGTGGCCGGTCACTCCATCGGTGAGATCGCGGCCGCACACGTCGCCGGGGTGTTCTCGCTGGAGGACGCCGCCCGCCTGGTGGCCGCTCGTGGCCGTCTGATGCAGGCGCTGCCGGCCGGTGGTGCGATGGTGGCCGTCCAGGCCACCGAGGACGAGGTAACTCCGCATCTCAGCGATGAGGTGTCGATCGCCGCGCTCAACGGGCCCACGTCCGTGGTCGTCTCGGGCGTCGAAGACGCCGTGCTGGAACTGGCCGCGCGATGCGAGGCGGAGGGCCGCAAGACCACCCGACTCAAGGTGAGCCATGCCTTCCACTCACCGCTGATGGACCCGATGTTGGACGAGTTCCGGGCGGTGGCGGAGGGGCTGTCGTACGCCGCCCCGGAGATCCCGGTGGTGTCGAACCTGACGGGTTCCCCGGCCACGGCTGGGGAGTTGTGCTCGCCCGAGTACTGGGTGCGTCACGTCCGTGAGGCAGTTCGTTTCGCGGACGGGGTGGCCACGCTCGTGGAGCAGGGGGTGGCCACGTTCCTGGAGTTGGGTCCGGACGGAGTTCTCTCCGCGATGGCCCAGGAGTCGCTGACCGACGAGGCCATTACCATCCCCGTCCTGCGCAAGAACATGGCCGAGGAGCGCGCGGCCCTGGCCGCCCTCGGCCGGCTGCACACCACCGGTACCCGCGTCGACTGGGCCGGGCTCCTGGCCCCCATCGGCGCCCGCCCCCTCGAACTGCCGACCTACGCCTTCCAGCACCGGCCCTTCTGGCCCGCCGGTAAGCGCGGTGCCACGGACGTCAACTCCATCGGCATCAGCGAGGCAGCCCACCCGCTGCTCCACGCGGTCGTCGAACTCGCCGAGGACGAAGGCATGGTCTTCACCGGGCGCCTGTCGATGCACTCGCACCCGTGGCTGGCCGACCACGCCGTCCACGGCACCGTCCTGCTCCCGGGCACGGCCCTGCTGGAACTGGCCCTCCGCGCGGGCGACGAGGTCGGTTGCGACCACGTCGAGGAACTGACCCTGGCCGCCCCGCTGGTCCTCTCCGAGCAGGGCGCGGTCCGCACCCGGGTACGGGTGGGCGCCGCGGACGCCGCCGGACGCCGGACCGTCACGGTCCACTCGCGCCCGGAGCAGTCCACCGACGCCCCCTGGACCCAGCACGCCACCGGCGTCCTCGCCGCCGGGCTCCCGACGGCCGCCGCGCCGTTCGACGCCACGGTGTGGCCGCCGGCGGACGCCGAGCCCGTTGACCTGACCGGCTTCTACGAGGCACGCGAGGCCGAGGGCTTCGCCTACGGTCCCGCCTTCCAGGGCCTGCGGACCGCCTGGCGCCGCGGCGACGAGGTGTTCGCGGAGATCGCTCTGCCGGACGGCACACAGAAGGAAGCCGAGCGCTTCGGCCTCCACCCGGCCCTGCTCGACGCCGGTCTGCATGCCGCCTGGCTCGCCGCCCCGGCCGGTGACGGCACCACCGGCAGCGTCCCGTTCTCCTGGAACGGCGTCTCGCTGCTCGCCTCCGGCGCCTCGTCCGTCCGTGTCCGGCTCGGCCGCGACACCGACGGCACGCTGACCCTGGCCGTCGCCGACACCACCGGCGTCCCCGTGGCCGCCGTCCGGGCGCTCACCATGCGCGCCGTGTCCGCGGAGGCGCTCAGCTCCGCCGCGGCACTCGTCCGCGACTCCCTGTTCCGCCTCGACTGGACCCCGGTCACGGGGACGGCGGTCACCCCGGCCGAGCCCGCGGAGCCGACGGCGGAGATCGTCGGTGCGGACCCCTTCGGGCTCGTCGAGAGCCTGAGGGCGGCCGGCACCGAGATCGGCCGGCGCGCCTCCCTGACGGACGACGGCGAGCTGCCCGACCTGGTGCTGCTGCCCGTCTCCGTCCAGGAGCACGAGGACGCGGCCGACACCCCGGCCGTCACCCATGCCCTCACCCGGCAGGTGCTGGAGCTGGTGCGGACCCGGCTGGAGGACGAACGTCACGCCGCCACCAGGTTCGTCTTCGTGACCCGGGGCGCGACCACCGGCCATGACCTGGCGGCCGCCGCGGTCTGGGGCCTGGTGCGCTCCGCGCAGTCCGAGAACCCGGGCTGCTTCGGCCTGATCGACCTCGACCCCGAGACCACCCGTCCGCTCCCGCTCCCGCTCGCCGCTCTCCTGGGCGACGAACCCCAACTCCGCCTCCAGGACGACGAACTCCGTGCCGCCCGTCTGGTCCGCCGTCCCGCTTCCACCGCCGAGGCCGTTCCCACC